>JBBRUN010000017.1:0-24015 GCA_038247765.1 Gemmatales bacterium
CAAGACGATCGAATTGATCAAAGGCCCGCACGAGTCGGCGCCGGTGGTCATGGCCGTGACCATCGAGACGCCGTGATCCGCTATCGATGATCTCGGTGGCAAAAATACGTAACCCTGCGCCGCGACGCAGGTTTCGTGAAAAATTCGGGAACTGTATTGGGTCTGTCACGTCAATAGTGTTGGCGGAGGTATTCTCGATGGGGGCGACGACACCATTCCGGCGGAGTTTTCGAGTGCAAGTCTCGCCTTGGCTTGCGGTAGCGCTAGTCGGCTTCGGCACGATTGCCATTGTCAAAGGGCAACCCGAGACACCTTCGACCGTGCCCGGCAAGGCGAACGAACCGGTCGGTGTTGCGAATGCTAAGTTCCAGTTCGACAAAGACCGATTGTTGATCACGGTCTTTCTGAACAACGTCAAAGATCCGTCGCCGCTCAAAGGCCCGGCCGATGACCCGGAAGAATACAGCGCTTACAACGAACTCGTGCTGCACGCCCACAAGTTCGCGGCCGAGGATTTGCAATCCGCGGCTCGGCGCGATGTCTCGTACGGCGATTTGTTCGCCAAGACGCGTCGGGATTACCGCTTCGAGTTGATCCAGTTCACCGGCCGGTTGAAGCGACTGCGGAAGATCGAGGCGAACGAATATCTCAAAGAAAACGGCGTCAAGGAGTTGTACGAAGCTTGGGTGATCCCGAATAACGACAACAACCCGATGTGCCTCGTGCTGACCGAAAAGCCCGAGGGGATCGAGCCGAACTTGGAATACAACCCGTCGTACCCGGTCACCGCGACCGGCTACTTTTTCAAACTGTTCGAGTATCAATCGAAGGAGCCGAGCGAGAAGAACAAAGGCGGCTTCCTCACCCGCCGGGCGCCGCTGCTCATGGGCAAGACGCTCGTGGTGCGACCGATCGAAGACAACGACGGCGGCGGGCCGTGGCGGGAAGTGTTCCTGCCGGCGTTACTGACGTTCTTGGGACTATTCGCGGTATTCGCCCTCGGGGTCACTTGGTACTTCCGCCGCGGCGACCGCCGCTCGATCAAAATTCTGGAATCGAAGAAAGCCAACCCGTTCGAGGTGGGTTCGGAGATTCCGAACGAGCCGGAGCCGAAAGACGCGCCGGGCTAATCGGAATCGAATTGAAAATCAAAACGGGATTTTCCCCGTGATTGTGTTGATCCGGTGTGGTAGTCTTCATTCAAACCGCCATTCGCGCGGTCGGAGGCATTCATCATGGCGAAGCCGAGCAAAGACGAACTACCCGTGAAACCCGACAAGCAGTCGGTCATCAATCTCGTGAACGGGGCCGAAGAGACGCCGTCCGAGCGCCTCGTCAAGAAACACCTGCCCGCTTGGGTCATCAGCGGCGGCTTGCACGTCGTGCTCGCCCTCGGCGCCCTCGGTTTGACGATCCTCTTCCCGAAAGCCAACGCCAATTCGAACCGGGACGAAACTCCCGTCACGGTCGACGAGCGCAAAGACGAGCCGGAACAGAAGGATCTCACGAACGAGACCCAAGGTTTGGATGCGAATATCCAAACCAGCATTGATACGCCCCTAGAAAAAGAAGTCACCATCGAGACGGTGGTGAACATGACCGAGCCGATCGGCATGCCGGACGCCAGTGCCATGACGCCGGTCGATAGCTTGAAGCTCGTCGGCGATCCGACCGAGAATGCCACTGGCGGAAGTCTTTCCGAACTGCCAGGCGTCGGCGGCCCTTCGGGCGACGGCGGCGCGGCCGGCTTGGCCACGCAAAACGCATCGATGGCCGGCCGCAACGCCTCGACGCGGGACAAGATGGTCTCCAAATACGGCGGCTCGTCCGAATCCGAACTCGCCGTCGCCAAAGGCCTCGCTTGGCTCGCCAAACAGCAGAAGTCGGACGGATCGTGGGTCTACGACGGCAGCCACAAAGACGAAGTGATCGCCGCGACGGGCATGAGCCTGCTGCCGTTCCTCGCCGCCGGCCAGACCCACAAAGCGGCCAAGGATCCGAAAGATAACAAGTACCAGAAGCAGGTCGCCGCCGGCCTCGCCTACCTCATCAAGAGTCAGAAGAGCGACGGCAGCTTCAAAGGCGCCGGTAACATGTATTCCCACGCGATCGGCGCCATCGCCATCTGCGAAGCCTTCGGCATGACCACCGACAAAGCCCTGCTGCGGTTGCCGGCCCAAGCCGCCATCAACTACATCATGGCGGGCCAAGGGGTCAACGGGAGCTGGGGCTACCAAGCCAAAGCCAACGGCGACACCTCCATCGTCGGCTGGCAGTTGCAAGCCCTGCAAAGCGCCAAGCTCTGCAAGGACCTCCTCGTCCGCAAAGAAGTCATCGACAAAGCCAGCAAGTTCCTCGACAGCGTCGCCCAAGGTTCTTCCAAGGCCACCTACGGCTACAGCACCCCGGGCGCCGGTCCGACCACCACCGCCGTCGGCCTGCTCTGCCGCTACTACGTGGACGGCTGGGGTTCGCAGCACCCCGGCATGAACGCCGGCGTCGAGTTCTTGGTGAAGACTTGGTCGCCCGAGAAGGCGAAGAGCTACGACATGTACTACTACTACTACGCCACGCAAGTGATGCACTTCTTCGAAGGCGACACGTGGGTGAAGTGGAACACCGCCATGCGGGACATGCTGATCAAACTGCAACTGACCGATGCGGCCAAAGCCACCAACGGCTCGTGGGATCCGGACAAGGCTCCGTGGATGGGCAGCGGTTGCGGCCGCCTCGGCACCACCTGCATGGCCCTGCTGACGCTCGAAGTCTATTACCGCCACATCCCGCTCTACCGCCGCGATAACGCCGGCCTGAAGGAACTCGAACGCGGCAAGTAACGATTGCGATTGAACAGCGGTAACCGACCGGGCCTTGGCCCGGTCGGTTTTTTTGTCGGCTATTGGTTGCTTGCGGCCGATTTGTAGGTCGTGCCGAGGCTTCGCCAGCTCGGCCGTCTTCCAAAATCCGAAATCCCTTTACTCCCAACAGAAATCTGGGCCGAGCGTCTCGGCGACGGCGATCTCCGGGGCGAGGGTCTCGACCGCCTTCAAAGGCGTGTTCGCCGGATTCAAACAGAAGAGATCGTTCCACTGTTCGCCTTCGTGGTGCCATTGGCGGACGTACCATGTGCCGTCGCCGTTGGGTTCGAGCGGGAACATCGTGCATTGGATCGGCTTGTACAGGCTGAAGTTCCCCTCGGCCGCACCGACCTTGTGCAACACGCAGCCCTCGTTGAAGAAAAGGCACCAGCCGTCGACGACGCGCACCATCGGGTTGCCGAGCTTGATCTCGGCGCCGATGAAATCCTGCGATTCCAGCGACTTCGCGGCTTCGGCCCGCAAGTGCGGCACGACCTTCGGCAGGTTGTCGCGGATGCGCTGGTACTCGGCCGGGGTCACGCTCGGTTCACCGTGCTGGCAGCAGAGGCCGACGCAGCCGCGCCCGAAGGAGCAATCGAATGTGGCCGTGTCGCCGTTGACGACGCGCAATGAAGTCTTGGACATGGGTCATCCGCGAAAGGAAATCGGCAAAAGTGATCTTACGTGCGGATCACGCCGAAAGCGAACAGCAACGTGGCGGTAGCGGCGAATAGTGTGCAGACGACGAGTGCGGTGACTGCGGCGACGAGGATGAGCGCCCTTCGGCCGTTCGCGGCGGGTGCGGCGATCCGCCGGGTCGCAGACGGCCGTGCGGGATAGCGGTCTTCCACGGTGGTCGCGTCGCCGGGGCCGAGCATGTTCGGTGTCGCTTGATCTTGGTCGAAGGGGTTGTCGAGCCGCACGACTCCCGAAACGGGGGTCGCGGTCGCGTTGGACGGCTCCGGCGCGTTGCGCGACGTGCCGGCCTTCGAGGTGCGTTTGCTCGGCCGCTCGTGGGCGTTGGCCGTGGCCCCGCGACCGAGGAATGGGCGGTATGGTGGGGCGTGGATCAAGTCGGCGCTCGGCAGGACGAGTCCGGCCACCCACGGGGCCAGCGCGTCGGCCAAATCGCGCGGCGATTGCCAGCGGTCTTCGCGCTTCTTCGCCAAGGCTTTGTGGACGACGGCGGAGAGCGCGGCCGGCACGTCGGCGCGGACTCGGTGGATCGGCGTCGGATCGCGCCACTGCTGCCACATCAACTTTTGGCCGGCCCGCCCCTCGGGGAAGACCGGGTGCCCGGCGAGCAAGAAGTAGAGCGTCGCGCCGAGCGAATAAATGTCGGCGCGGATATCGACGTTCGAACTGTCGAGGGCCTGCTCCGGGGCGAGGTAATCGACGGTGCCCAAGATGGTGCGGGCGCCGCCGAGGTTCGACGTGAGTTTCGAATCGCCGTCCGATTCGGAGCGGACTAAACCCAAGTCGAGCAGGCGGGCGACGCCGGTGCGATCGACGAGCGTATTGCCCGGTTTGATGTCGCGGTGGACGAGGCCGCGCTCGTGGGCGTGCTGCAAACCGAAGGCCATCTGCTGGCCGTAGCTCGCCGCGGCGGCGACGGTGCGGCGGCCGTCTTTCTCGACGACGGTTTGCAGGCTCGCGCCTTCGACGTACTCCATCACGAGGTAGAGCAACTTGCCTTCGCGGTTCATATCGAAGACGCGGACGATGTTGGGGTGGTCGAGGGTGGCGGCGGCGCGGGCCTCGCGGAAGAAGCGTTCGCGGGCGACATCGTCTTCGTAGACGTTGCCGGGCAGAACCTTCAGCGCCACGAAGCGGCGCATGGCGGCGTGCTCGGCCAAGAAGACTTGGCCCATGCCGCCGGCGCCCAAGCGGTCGAGGATCGTGTAGCTGCCGAGCACGAACCCTTTGTATTTCCCGGCCCCGAGGCGGTCGGCTTGGAAGCGCGTGAGCAGGTGGGCTTCGACCAATCCCTCGAGCAATTGGGTCTGGGTGTGCTCGGGAGCCGGGGTGCGCAACGCGCCCAAGTGGCCCTGCAAATGCGTCGGGGGAACGAGGCCGCTTTTGCGGATCCGCTCGATCAACTCGGTAGTGGATGCGGGGCTGGGCATGATAGGCCTAGACGATGATCCTTCCAGTTTAGTTGGGAACCGGCGCAACCGCTCTAAGAATCTCCGAGGAAGGGACGACTCCGGCCCTCCGGGCGGCGAAAGCGCCGCTGGCCAAGAGGATCGCGATCCCGAGGATCGCGATCAGCAAACACGTCAGCGCGACGAGTCCGCCCAACCAGCGGCGACTCGGCGGCGCGGCTTCCATCCGTCGTTTCCGCATGCGCTTCGTCACAGGGGGTGGCAGCGTCAGGGCCGTGCTCGGCGCGGTGTCGGCTAGCGACAAAGCGAGATCGGCGGGCGAGACTTCCGCGGTCAGCATGACGGACAACGCGGCGTGGATGTCGCTGCCGTTGGCGCGGAGGTGGCCGTGCCGCCAAGCGGCGGGGTACCCGATGACGCTGCTTTTCGCGAGCGCCGGGTGGACTCCGCTCCATTCTTGGCCGGGCACTTGCGCGAAGAGATCCTCCGGGAACCCGGTGACGGGCACGGCCCAAGCCGCCAACGCGTCGGCCACATCCAACGCCGATTGGTAGCGGTCGGCCGGATCGCGCGCCAGCATCCGCGCGATCACCGCCGAGAATTCTTCCGGGACATCGGGCCGCAGCCGGTGGATCGGTTCCGGTTCCGAAGTTTGCTTGCGAGCGAGGCGGTGGTGCGGGACGACATCGTCGAACGGCGGGTGCCCGGCCAGCAAGAAGTATAGCGTGCCGCCGAGCGCGTAAATGTCGGCCCGGCCGTCGACGCGGTGGCTGTCCAAGGCCTGTTCCGGCGCCAAGTAATCGACCGTGCCGAGCAGCGACGATTGACCGTCGGAAGTCAGCGTGAGCCGGGCGGCATCTTCGCGCAACAGCACGATGCCCAAATCGAGGATCTTCACGACGCCCAGGCGATCGAGCAGGAGGTTGGCCGGTTTGATGTCGCGGTGGACCAATCCGGCCGCGGCGGCGTGGGCCAAACCCGAAGCGATCTGCCGGCCGCAGAGGGCCGTGGCTTCGGCGCAAAGTGTTCCGGTGAGGGCGACGATCGCCTGCAAACTCAGGCCGTCCACGTACTCCATGACCAAATACGGCGGCGCGTGCTCCGCGTCGATATCGAAGACCTTGACGATGTTCGGGTGGTCGAGCGTCGCCGTGGCGCGGGCTTCGCGCTGCAAACGGGCGATGGCCACCGCGTCGTCGGCGAGGTCGCTATTCAACACTTTGATAGCGACGGGCCGCCGTAGCCGGACGTGTTCGCCCCGGAAAACTTGGCCCATGCCCCCTTTGCCGATGCGCGCTTGGAGGTGGTAGTTGCCGAGTACCAATCCGCGCCAACGCCCCTCGGTGAGCTGGCGCGCTTGGAACGGCGTCAGCAGCTCGTCCGCGACCATTTGGGCGAAGAAGGCTTCCGGCGTCAGTTCGTCGAACCCGTCGCGCTTTGTGCGGGAGAGGAATTGCCTGAGGGCGCCGTCGTCCAGCAGCCCGCACTTGCGAGCGAGTTCGATCGCATCGGTGAGTGAAACCGGGCGGGGCATGGGGTTGAGGCGTTCCGAGCGGGCGCGAATGCACCGGATCAATTCAGCTTAGGACGCAATTCCGCGCCGGGGGCGCGTTTGCGTTGAGAAAATCTTTGAAACCCGCGCGGCGAACCCGGCGCAGCGTCCGGAATGTGTTCTAGCTTTCGAGACGCAGGTCCTCCGTGCCGTGTCCCAACGGGTGCGGTTCGCCCGAGCCCGAGGTGAGAGATGCTACTCCGAAAAACGAATGCGCCGAAGCGGAGCGGTGCCGCCCTCGCCGAGTTCGTGCTGGTGTTGAACTTCATCATGATCCCGCTGATGATCGGCCTGTGGGAGATGGGCCGGGTCATGCACGTGCAGCAGATCGTGGCCAACTCGGCCCGTGAAGGCTCACGCATGGCGGCGCAAGCCACCACCATCAAAGAGTCGGGCGCTCCGATCCAGATCAAGGCTGAGGTCTGGCCGAATCCCACGCAGGATCCGAACGTCAAAGCCGCCGTCATGCAGTACCTGTCCGGGGCGGGTCTGAACAGGCTCAACTACTCCGATGTCGATGTGAGCTTCGCATTCCTCGATACCCCTGCCGGGGCGATCGTCGGGGCGACCGAGCCTTTCCAAGGCGTCAAGGGCCAATTGTTTCGGGTGACCGTGACGATTCAAAACACCGCCGGCAACAACGACGCTCTCACCAAGAAGTGCCTTTGGACGACGCTCGGCATCGTGAAGCCGACAGCGGTGAGCTTCACCGCCCAATGGCGGATGCTCGTGGACGATACCTTCAGCATCAATGCCACCCTGCCGACGAACAACCCTTAACCCCCGCGCCGGGAGGATCGACCATGCGCCAGAATCCGGTATCCCGCCGCCGCCGCGGTGGTGTGACTCTCGTCGAATGCACCTTCGTGCTGAGTATTTTCTTACTGTTCCTGTTCGCCGTGTTCGAGTACTCGCGGCTACTGCTGTTGCTGCACGTGAGCACCAACGCGGCCCGGAGCGGCGCCCGGCACGCCACCGTAAACGTCGATAAGTCGAGTACGTTCGTCTACTCGGACGAGGGCGGAATCCAGAGCATCGAGAACCACGTGAAGAGCCAGATGGGCGGGGCGCACGGGATGATCAGCGGTTTCGCCGTGACGGCGTTCCCGTGCGATGCGGTCCAGTTGTACGCCGACCCGCCGGTAATCGCACCCAAAACCGGTAGCCCGCCGTGGAATCAAGCTTCGTTCACCGAGCGCATCGCGGTGCGGATCACCGGTGAATACAGGCCGATCCTGCCGGGGTTCGTCTTCTTCTACAGCAGCACGGGGACCGTGCCGATCACGGTCACCGCAGCATCCGGCAGCGAAGGGTAAATGCGGGGCGGTGTCAGCCGAAACTCGAAATTTGAAACAGTCCGATACCGGGAGAAATCCATGCTAACCCATCGACCGCGCACCGTCCGACCGGGGACGATCGTCCCGATCCTCGCGCTCTGCGCGACCGGGTTGTTCGGCTTCGTGGCCCTCGCCATCGACCTCGGCGTGCTCACGATCGTGCGCACCGAGTGCCAGAATTCGGCCGACTCCGCCTCGCTGGCCGGGGCCCGCGTGTTGAACAACAAGGACACCGCGACCGACAACGACAGCGAGATCGCGAAAACAACGGCGACGACCGCCGTGACCAACAACGTGTATATGAACGCGAATTTCACGAGCGCCAACCTGCCGAACGCCGGTGATGTGAAAGTCGGTCTGTACGACTACGACACGGTTAACCAGAAGTTCGTTGCCACGTTCCCAGGCTCGAAGCCCGCGGGCAAATCGTGGTCGGCCGTGAGCGTGAACATCACCGCCAACCAGCCGACGTTCTTCGCCAAGATCTTCGGCGTCGCCTCGATGCCGACGGGGGCCGTGGCCGTGGCCGTGCACCGCCCGCGCGACATCGCTTTCGTGCTCGACTTCACCGGGTCGATGGGGTACGACTCGTCGTTGAACTGGCCCAACGGGAGCGGGGCGATCGAAGGGTTGATGAACCCCGATCCGGCTTATCCGAAGTTCGGCCATTACGCCCGTTACACCCATTACCAAACGACGACGCCGTCCGGCTCGGCCAACTCCGGCCCGGCGACCCGGCCCAATCCCCTTCAGATGAAGGGCTTCAGCGGAGTCTACTCACCGAACAACTTCACCATGGAAACCGGCGGCGGCCCAGCCATGATCGAAGACTTCGTGAGCTACTCCGGCAACCCGGCCAGCATCAACTCCGCCATGGCGTACACGAACGCTTTCAAAATGTGGAACCCGCTGAAGACCGGCCTCGCCAACACGACGACCCTCACCCCGGCGACCTTCGACTTCTCGGGCTACCCGCCTATTGCGGCCGGCGATCTCACCAAGGCCGTCCCGGCCCCGGACAATTACGACGTGCAATCCGACTCCGCCGTGGCCTACCTCGGCGACAAATGGCCGCGGACGAACGGGACGCGCGGCGACCAAGCGGCGCTTTGGTCAACTCTGGCGGGCACCACATTCACCGACAACGGCGCCAAGACGCTGAAGGAATACCTCGGCTATAGCGTGACCGCCGCGGCCGGCCGCGACCTTGTGAACATCACGCTGCCGACCGGCGGTAACGCCACCGGCCTCGTGCCCAACGCCGTCGACGGCGGCACGACCGACGCGATGTACCTCGATTCCGTCTGGGAGCGCTACGGCTACGACATCGATACGGTCGCCTTGCGGGCCCAAGCCGGAGTGAATAAAACCGTCGCGCTCGTGCCGACCACCGACCGCTTCAAGGGTTACTCGATGGGGCCGGGCTACTGGGGCAAGACGCCATTCATGTGGCCGCCCGACCCGCGCTGGGGCGCCGATTCGAACACGCACGGAACGGTTTCCGGCGGCGGCGTGCTGCCGCATTCGGTGAGTGCGACCAACGCCGCGAAGGATACCAACGGTAATTGGATCTGCGATTGGCGCCGCAGGTTCTTCCTCCGCGGGGATGGCGCGGCCTTCGACCCGCAAGTGGACAACATCAACACCATCTTGTTCCGCAACAGCGCCGGGCACACGCTGAACGTCGTGACAACCAACCCGACACTCGGCGCTTCGGCCACTCCGGGCTATTACCGGCTCAATTACCGGGCCATCATCGCTTGGATCAAATCCGGCCCGCAGACCCTGCCGGCGAACGTCCGTGGCGGCCGCTTGCTGTATTACAGTTCGTTCCCGGACGACGTGACCGAATCGGCCTCGGGCAACACGCTCGATAAGAAATTCTTGCGGGCGTACATCCACTTCGTGATGGGGGTCGATCAATACGACGCCACCGAGGGGCCGCTGCAATCGTGGACGTACAACTCGCCGGCCATGCTCGCCGGGGTCGAATCTTGGAGTACCTTCGGAGCGCTCGGCATCGGTGTCGCGGCCGGTTTCCTGCCGACCGGTAAGCTCACTCCGAACCGCAAGCCGTACATGGTGTACACCGATAACGTGAACCGCCCCCGGGCCCACATGTGGTTCGGGCCGCTGTCGATGTTGATGTTCATGAACCGGGCCGGTGAAAACCGACCGTGGTGGTCCGGTACGGTTCACCAATCGCAGTGCTGGCAGTTGAAAGCTTCAATCAACTCGGTGCTCGACGACGTGCGGAAGAACCACCCGAACGATTTCTGCGGCCTGGCGTATTTCGCAAACCGCAGCAACTTCAACGTGCCACTCGTGCCGATGGGCCAAGATTGGTTCTCGTTGAAGAACTCGCTCTTCTTCCGCAAGGACACGGTGGCCGCGCTGAAGGCCAACGCGAATTCCTCCCTCGAGCACCGGCCGTACAACAGCTCGATGGGCAACGATACCACCCAGATCCCGAGCGCCAGCGGTTCGACCGATCCGAACAGCGGGCTGGCCGTGGGCTTCAATTTACTTTCGTCGTCGACAGCGCTTCCGGCCGCCAACTACGGCGCTTACGCCCGCAGAGGCGCGGCCAAGATCGTGATCTTCGAAACCGACGGCATCCCGAATACCACCGGGAATTGGTCGCTGACGGGGACGGGGGCCAATACCCGCTACCAGAACAGTGGCACGGCCGAATCGTGGGGTGGCGATGGGTCCTTAAACGCCAACGGCAGGGCCGGCGTCGCCATCGTCAGCCGGCTCGTCGCCCAAACCACGGCCGCGCCCTTCGCCGGTTACTCCACGCCGAACACGCCGGCCCGCGTCTACTCGATCGCCTTCGGGTACCTCTTCAACGGGTACGACGGCACGAACTACAGCTCGTTGAATGCGACCGCGCAGGGCGCGCTGCGGTTCGTGCTCCGCGTCCAGCAGGTCGGCAACACGTCGGGAGCCGGCGACCCGCCGGGCTTAAACATCCCGTTCGAGCAGGTCATTACGGGGCCGTACCAACGGCAAGACCCGAACCTGCCCGAGAGCGCCGCGAACCCGGCCGGCCGCATCGAAAAGATGCGTTTGTGCCTCGAACGCATCATGCAGTCCGGCATCCAGGTGACGCTCATCCAGTAACTGCCAATTCCGAGTGCGGTTTGCGGAGTGGAAGAATGAGCCGCACGGCTTTTCGTCCACTCCGCATTTTTTTCGTTCCGGCGTCAACTTTCGAGCGGAACGCGCACTAGTGTTTGCCAACGCAGGAAAACGTTGCCTCCGGTTAACATTCCGCACTCGAGGTCACACCGTGACGGCCGCACTGTTCGAGAACGTGGGCAAGGTCTACAAGTCGGGGCTATTCTCGCGCACCCAGATCCCCGCCGTGCGCGATGTCAGCCTCAGCGTGCCGATGGGCTCGGTCTTCGGACTGCTCGGCCCCAACCGCGCCGGCAAGACGACCTTGGTGAAGTTGCTGCTCTCGCTATCGCGGCCCAGCGCCGGGCACGTCGCCCGCTTCGGCGAGCCGATCGCGAATCGCCGAACGCTGTCGCGCGTGGGCTACATGCACGAGAATCACGCCTTCCCCCGCTACCTCAGCGCGAGCGAAGTCCTGAACTTCTACGGCGGCCTGTCCGGTGTGCCCGGTGAAGAATTGCCCCGCCGGGCCGATGCTCTGCTCGAACGCGTCGGCCTCGCCGACCGCAAATACGAGCCGATCAGCCGCTTCAGCAAAGGCATGGTCCAACGCCTCGGCCTCGCCCAAGCGCTCATCAACGAACCCGATCTGCTGATTCTCGACGAACCGACCGAAGGGCTCGATCTCCTCGGCCGACAACTGCTCCGGGACATCTCCCGGGAGTTCAAGGCGGCCGGGAAGACCGTGTTGTTGGTGTCGCACGTGCTCACCGAAGTCGAAGAATTGTGCGACGAACTCGCGGTGCTCGTCGCCGGTCGGGTGGCCTTCCGAGGCACGATGGCGGTGCTCACGGCCGATCCCGCGACCGGTGGAACCCGCCCGCTCGAAACCGCCCTGCGTCAGTTGTACACCCGAGAGGTGACGGAATGAACTTGCCCGACATTGTCCGCTGCGTCCGCTGGATGATCCGCGATACCATCCGCCAGTCGATCTCGACGAAGCTCTTCTACGTGATGGTCGCACTCATCGCGGTCGTCACCCTACTCTGCGCCAGCATCAAAGTGTCCGACGACGTGGCGCCGATGACCTACGACTGGGAAGTGCCCGCGCTGATACCGAAGAGCGAAGCCGAGAAACTCGGCCTGGATCGCGTGAAGAACGACGGCGTCCGCGTGATCTCGGGCGAAGTGTCCTTCGGCTTCGGCCTGACCAAAGTGCCGCTGGGCCGCACCCGCGAGGACGCGGTTCACTTCATCCAGACCTGGCTCGCGGGGTGGCTCGCCGACACCGCCGGCGTACTGCTCGCTCTCCTCTGGACGGCCGGCTTCTTACCGACGTTTCTCGAACCGCAATCGGCGACCGTGCTGCTCGCCAAGCCCGCCCCGCGCTGGTCGATCCTCCTCGGCAAGTACCTCGGGGTCGTCTTGTTCGTGGGCTTCCAAGCGACGCTCTTCGTCGGCTGCACTTGGCTCGCGCTCGGTTGCGCCACGGGCGTTTGGTCGTCCGCCTATTGGCTCGCGGTGCCGCTACTGGTGTTGAACTTCGCCGTCTTCTACTCGGTGTCGGTGTTTCTCAGCGTCTGGACGCGCAGCACGGTCGCCAGCGCCTTCGGCGTGTTGATGTTCTGGCTGCTCTGTTGGCTCGTCGATTACAGTCACCTGCGGATGCTCGCCCAACCGAGCGGCTCGATGACGCCGCTAGCGCAGATGCTAATGGACGCCGGGTATTGGATCTTGCCGAAGCCGCTCGACCTGAGCGGCATCTTCTTCGACGCGATGAACGCCGAGACTTTGAGCGCGAAACCGACGGAGTTGAAGATCGCCGAGAGCGGTGGCCAGCACCATCCGGAATGGTCGGTGGCGAGTTCGATCGCCTTCGCCATCGGCGTTCTGGGCCTGTCCGCATTCGAGTTCAAGATGACGGATTATTGAGCTGAAAAAAGGCGAGCCGGCAGCTTACGCTGCCGGCTCGCCATCGTGCGCGTAGCCGACTTCATTTTCAATGCCGGAACAAGAATTCCCGCGTGTTGAGGATGGCCCACAACACATCTTCCCAGGCTTTGCGTTTGTCGGTGCTCTTGGTCACGTGGGCCAGCGCGGCCTTCGCTTCTTCGGCGTCGGCTTTGCGGGCCATCGCTACCATATAAAGTTCGTCGAGCATCTCGCGATCCGGCTTCTTCGACGCCAGCAGTGCGCCTAGGCGGTTGGCCGGGTTCTTCACCTTCTCATTCACCGTCGGGCCGTTGATGAGCTGCAGCGCTTGCGCGAGGTTACCGTCCGATTCGCGCTCGCACTCGCAGGCCAGTTCGCGGGCGGGCTGGCCGAAGGTTTTCAGGAACGGGTGGTTCACTTCGCCGTCGGGCAGTTGGATCGCCCGCGTGCCGGCTGGCAACCCGGCGAACTTCTCCGGCACGCCGGTGAAGTCGCTGAGCGCGTCGAGAATCTGCTCGGCCGTCAGCAGCTTCGTGATGGCGTGGCTGAAATACTTGGTATCGTCCTTGTTCGTCTCGTTCGGCACCGCGCTCAGTTGGTAGGTCCGCGACTTCAGAATCAAGCCGACCAAAGCGCGGAGGTCGAACTTGGACTTCGTGAACTCCGCGGCGAGCGCCTCCAGCAGTTCGTCGTTCGCGCTCGGGTTCGACTCGCGGAAGTCGTCGACCGGATCGACGATCCCCTTGCCGACGAGGTGGAACCAGACGCGGTTCGCTACCGACTTCGCGAAGAAAGCATTGCCCGGCTTCGTGAGCCACTCGGCGAAGGCGGCGCGGCGATCAGCGCCTTTCGGCACGTCCGCTTCACCCGAACCGGGGAAACGCGGCTTCATTTGCACGCCGGTGCGCGGCTGTGTCACTTCGCCGTCGCGGGTCGTGTAGATCACTTCCGCCGATCCCGCCGGATTCGGTTTCACGGTGCCCACGGCCGGTTCGGGCTTGAACTTCACGCGGGCGAACACCGCCGACAGGCCATAGTAGTCGTCTTGGCTCCAGCGCTCGAAGGGGTGGTTGTGGCACTTGGCGCATTGCATCCGCACCCCGAGGAACAACTGGGCCGTCGATTCGGCCAGCGCCATCGGATCCTTGGCGATGCGGTAGTAGTTCGCCGGCGGGTTCGTGTAGGTGTTCCCGGTCGAAGTCAGCAATTCCGTGACGATCTTGTCGAAGGGTTCGTTCTTCGTCAGCTTCTCGCGGAGCCAAAATTGGAAGCCGGTGGAGCCTTTCAATTGAATCGACTTCCGGCTGCTGCGGAGCACGTCGGCCCACTTGAGCGACCAGAAATCCGCGAACTCCGGCTTCGTCACCAACACATCGATCAGCTTGTCCCGCTTGGTCGTTTCTTTCGAATCTACGAAGGCCGTGGCTTCCGCGGCCGTCGGCAAGCGGCCGATGACATCGAGGTAAACCCGGCGGACGAAATCGCTATCGGCGCTGAGGTCGGACGGCAGGATCGTCATCAACTTCAACTTGGCGAAGGTCTTGGTATCGACGACGTTGACTTCCGGCGTGTTCGGCCAAACGAACCCCGGCCGCGGGTCGAGATACGTCAGCCGCACCGACACCAACTCTTCGAGGTACCGGCACAGGATGGCCACTTCGCCCGCGCGTTTGAACTCGACGAAGCCGTTCATATTCACATCGGCGACACCGGGATCGCTGCTGCTGAAATTCGTCAGCCGGGTGACATCGCGGGTGGCGCCATCGCTGAAGCTCGCATTCACCGCCAGTTGTTGCCAACGGGCCGGGTTCAGCTGGATCCGGTTGCCCGGTAGCACGACGATCTTCTTCAGCGTCGGCAATTTGGCGTCGTCATTGGCCCCGCCCTCGGCGAGCCACGTCTTCATCATTTCGAGCGGCACGCTGTTCGCGGCGAAGCGGGCGCCCCCTTCGTGCGGAACTTGGCCGAGCGATTTCAGCACCATCAGCGACGCGCCCGCATCGAGCGGGTCGGTGCGTCGGCCGAATTGGTCGCGGGTCAATTGAAGGTAATCGGCGGCGGGATCGAAGCCGCGGAGCGAGAGCTTGAAGCCGTTCTTCCCACTCGGGGTCCCGTGGCACGCGCCCATGTTGCAGCCGCCGACATTCAGCGAAGCGATGACATCGTTGCGGAAGCTCACGGGTTTGGGCGTTTCGAAATCTTTGATGGTCACGGCGACGGTCGCGGTCTTCCCGCCGGCCGTCAGGGTGAGAGTCGTCGTACCGTTCTTCTTGCCGCGGAGGAACAGGCCTTCGCCGATGGAGAGCAAGTCGGGCGTGGAGGAAGCCGCCGTGAGGACGGCGGTCAAGTCCCGCGTTTGGCCGTTGGCATACTTCGCTGTGACGACGAGTTGCGCCACATCGCGCGGGCCGCTGAGGGTGATCGCCGGTGGGGCCACGGTCAGTTCGCTGGGGGTGCCAATGAGCGCCGTCCGCTCGGGGGCGTCGGTCGGCGCCGACGCTTGCAATGCGGGCGCAAGCGCGATCCAACCGACGCAAGCGGCCAAGATGAGCGGGCGAACCATGGGATTCCCTCTGACGAACAGCGGAGAGTCGAGTCGAAAAGCGTTGAGCTGCAAAATGCGCAACTCGGCGGGATGTGTTCTAGGGTAATTCTAACTCCGGCAGAAAGCGAGAGGAAAGTGCGATGATTTTCGTAGGTCACGCTTTGCGTGACGGCGATCCGCGATAAATTTCTCGACGTGGTGTCACGCAGAGCGTGACCGACCAGGCCGTTACCGCCCCGTTACAGCCCGGCAACAGACTTCAAACCCAGCGGAAATAGAACCTTGCATCGAAAGGCGTGGAACTCCGCAAACGATTTCCGCGTCGGAGACGTTAGCCCGCCCCGCTCGCTCGTCTTAATACCAACGCCGGTGGATGCCCGGCGATCGCTCTCCCCGCGAATGTTCGCGATGCCCTGCGACGGATGCCGCCATGATCGCCACCGACACGCCCACCCTGATCGACCGCGATGCCTTCTTGACCTCCCTGCGCGCCTCGGAACTGTTGACCGAGAAACAACTCGCCCGCGCCGTGCAATCGCTGCCGCCGTTCGCCGGCACCGCCCGCGATGCCGCCGATCATTTTTTCAAGTTCGATCTGCTCACCCGGTTCCAAATCGAGCGGCTGTTATCCGGTCGCACGGACGGCTTCCACATCGGCCCGTACCTCGTGCTCGACTACCTCGGCAAGAGCGTTACCGGCCGCGTCTACAAAGCCCGCCACCGCACCATGAACCGCCTCGTGGCGATCAAGATTCTCTCGCTCGAACAGACGGCCACCGAAGAAATCCGGGCCGATATCCGCGCCGAGGCCCGTTCCGCCGCCCGGTTAGCGCATACGAACATCGTCACGCTGCTCGATGCGAACCAAGCCGGGGAGCGGATGTACTTCGTGAAAGAGTATCTCGACGGCGGGAGCTTGGAATCGCTGATCCGAGCGCACGGGCCGCTGTCGATCCGAAGGGCTAGCGAATTCATCCGCCAAGCGGCCCTCGGCCTGCAACACGCCCACGAACACGGTGTCTCGCACGGGCGGCTCTCGCCCACCGCGATCCTCGTCGGCCGCGTCGGTGGCAAAGGGTCGGACGACAAGCCGCTCGTGAAGGTTTCGGGATTCGGCCTCGGTCGCCTCGGCGCCGACCACGAAGAGCCCGATTTCGAATACCGGGCCCCGGAGCAATTCGCCGACCCCGACCACGCGGAACCCCCCGCCGACATTTACTCGCTCGGCTGCATCTTGCATTACTTACTGGCGGGACAGCCGCCATTCCCCGCGACGCGGGCCGACGAAGCGGCGCTGTACCATCGGCATTCGTCTCCGCTACCGCTCGGCTATCTGCGCTCCGAAGTGCCGCCGCCGCTGGCGAACTTCGTGCTACACCTCTTGAGCAAGAACCCGGCTGCACGGCCGACCTCGGCCGAGGAAGTCGCCCGGTTCCTCCAGTGCTACGTCGATTGCGACGACTCCCACGGCGGTGCCATCGACTTCGGATTGCACACGATCACACCGTCCGGGATGGCCTCGAAGATCGCCCGTTCGCTCCCCGGCATTTTGAACGACCTCCCGCACGAACCGATCCTGTTCGACGACGACCTGTCTCCGGAGCAGACATTGGTCTTCGAAGCCATCGTGCCCGTGACACCGGCCTCCCAGCAACCGACGGTGCGTTCGGGCGGCCTCGACACGACCCCCATCGCCCTGCCGAAGAAGAAAACGACGCCCGTTGTGAAGCCGAAGGTTCGCAAGCCGATCCGGCCGAAGTACGGTCAACAACAAGCCGTCAGCCCGCTGGCGCTCACGGCATTGGTGGTCAGCGTCTGCCTCGGCGTGATCTTCGCCATCGTCTGCATTTTGAGGATTTACGACGTCACCAAGGGATAGCGTCTTTTCATTGCACACTCGCCTTCGGCGCGGTAGCATCTTCCCCAAGCCCACTTATTACTGCCGTCCCGCACCTCTCTCCTGGGTGGCCCGTGAAGTTTTACCTCATCGTTTCCAAGGGGAAACACCGCGGGATGCCGATCCCCATCCACGTCGATCTGTTCCTGATCGGCACCGAAAAAGCCTGCCAGCTGCGAGCGCAACACCCGGAGATGGGGGGCCAGCAGTGCGCGATGGTCGTGCGCGGCAAGAAAGTCTTCATCCGCGATCTGGGCAGCGGCAAGGTGACGACCGTCAACGGCGAAGAAGTGCCGAGCAGCGAAGAATGGCCCCTGCACAAAAACGACATCGTCGCGGCGGGGCCGCTGGAGTTCCGCGTGAGCTTTAGCGAGAAACAACTCTCGAAGCGCGACCTCGAAGAATGGGCCCTCAAGACGCTCGACGAAGATACCGGGCCGAAAGCGTCCGCGTTCGAAGAGTTCGACAGCGCGATGAAGAAAGCCGACGAGGATCACGACGACGCG
The DNA here is from genome assembly GCA_038247765.1 of Gemmatales bacterium. Lineage (GTDB taxonomy): Bacteria > Planctomycetota > Planctomycetia > Gemmatales > Gemmataceae > JALHQU01. The sequence goes on from JBBRUN010000017.1 coordinate 17,856, forward strand.
GCCAGCGCCGCCGGGGCGATCCTCGGCAAAGCCTCGGCGCTCAAAGGCGTCATCCGCGGCCGGCTGCGCATCGCGCGCGACGGGGCGATCACGGTCGTGCGGATCAACGATGTTTACATGGTCGAAGAGGCGGAGCTGCTGCACATCAAGAAGGAGCTGCAAGACAACCTGAATCTCCCGAATTTGAAGGTGTTGCTCGACCTGAAGAACGTCCGCCGGATGTCTTCGGCGGCGGTCAGCCTGTTCGCGGAGTTCAGCGGCTTCCTGAAGAAGAACGGCAGCCGGATGGCCATTTGCCGGCTGCGCCCCGAACTCGCCGGCATGGTCGACGACCTGCGGAACGTCTTCCAATTGAAGGTCTTCGACGACAAACCCCAAGCGTTGGCGGGGAAGTGGTGACAGGCGGAAAGCGGGATGGAAGGACAACTTCTATTCCGCTTTCCGAACTCCGCATTCCGAACGTCAGCGCCGGGCTGTTCTCCACGACAGCGCGAATAGCAAGATCGTCAAGATGCCGAAGGCGATGGTGACGGTGCCGTTGCTTTCGGCGAAGGGGGCGCCGAACACGTCCACGCCTTCGAGTTTCTTGCCGACGTTGGCGAACTCGAGCCACGAGTCCGGCGCGAACTCCATGAAGGCCGCGATCAGCGCCGCGATCGACCCGCCGGCGATGTAACCCGAACTCAACAGCACGCCGGGGCCGCTGTCCCCTTCCTCCGGGCGGTTCCGCAGTTTGTCCACGACCCACCGCAAGATGCCGCCGAGGAAGATCGGCATGCTGCTCGACAGCGGCAAGTAGACGCCCACCGCGAACGGCAGCGATGGCACCCCGGCCAACTCCAAGGTGATGGCGATCAGCACGCCGATGAGCACCAAGTCCCACGGAAGGTTGCGGTCGAGCACCCCGTCGATGATGAGCGCCACCAGTTGCGTCTTGGGAGCGTCGAACTTCTTGTTCGTCATCTTCACCCGTTCCGCGTCGGGCTTGCCTTCTTCGCTGTCTTCGTATTCGAGCTTCCCGTTCACGGCCGGGTCGCAGCGGTAGACGATTTTCCCGGCATCATCGACGAGGTACTTGCCCGGCGGGATCGCCACCGGGAAGATCGCGGGATCGAGCTTCTCGCGCTCGCCGACGATCAGCACCTTGTATACGGTCGCGTCGTCCTTGTACTGCCCGCGTTGGACGCGGTCGGTCTCGTTCAACCGGCTCACGTCGACTTTCGCCTGCGGCAGGTCGAGCTTCGTGTAGATCGTCCCGGCTTGGTTCAACCCGATGAGCACGACGCCGACGACGAGGGCCGACACCAGCGAGCCGATGAGGATGGCGTACTGCTGATAGAGCGGCGTCGCACCGAGCAAGTACCCGGTTTTCAGGGCTTGCGAAGTGGTGCCGCCGTTGCTGCACGCGATGCAGACGACCCCGGCGATGGTCAGCGCCATCAGTTTGATGTCCTTGCCGATGGTGATGACGCCGAACTCCGAAAGCGCCAGCAGAATGACGCAGGTCATGAGCAGCGTGGCGACGGTCATGCCCGAGATGGGGTTACTGCTCGAACCGATTTCCCCGGTCAAGCGGCTGCTGACGGTGACGAACAGGAAGCCGAAGAAGAGGATCATGAATGCGCCGACGACGCCGGTGAGACTGAGGCCCAAGCCGAGTTGCGGCGCCGCCGCGAGCGCGACGACCATCCCCAAACAGCCGAAGAGCACGACGCTCATCGGCAGGTCGCGCTCGGTTCGCGGGACGCCCCCCGCGTGGGCCGGGTTCGGTTTCCCGAAGGCGTCGCGCATCCCCGCCATCACGCTCGACACGATCACCGGCATCGCCTTCATCATGCTGATGATGCCGCCGGCCGCGACCGCCCCGGCGCCGATGTAAAGGATGTAGTTGTTGCGGATGTCCCGCAGCTTCATGTTCTTGATCAGCCCCGAATCCACGCCGGTCTTCTCGTCGATCTTAGACACCGCAGGCGGCAGCGGTTTGTCGAGGTTGTCTCCGAAGAAGACGATCATCGGCGAGATGACCAAATACGCCAGCACGCCCCCGGCGAGCATGATGCTGCCGATGCGCGGCCCGATGATGTACCCGACGCCCAGCAGCGGAGCCGACATTTCGCAGCCGACGGCGGCGCCCTTCAACCCGATGGCCTTGCCGCCTTCTTGGGTGATCCAGAGCGCCTTGCTGGCGGTGTCCTGCCACATTTTCAAGCCGAGCATCATGAATTGGTAAACGAACCCGATGAGGAACCCGATGACGAGGATGCCCGCGGTGCTGCCGCCTTTTTCGCCGGCCTTCAACACGTCGGCGCAGGCGGTGCCTTCGGGGTATTTCAGTTCGCCGTGCTTTTGGACGATGAACGCCCGCCGCAACGGGATCATCATGAGGATGCCGAGCAGGCCGCCGAGGACGCCGACGGTCATCACGCGGATGACTTCGATGTCGAAACCGAGCACGAGCAAAGCGGGCATGACCAGGCCGACGCCGAAGGCGATGCTCTCGCCGGCGCTGCCGGCCGTCTGGGCGGTGTTCGATTCGAGGACGCTGCGTTTCCGCATGCCGATGGATTGCATGACGCGGAAGAGCGCGAACGACAACACGGCCACGGGAATCGACGCCGAGACGGTGAGGCCGACCTTCAGCACGAGCCAGACCGACGACGCCCCGAAAAGGACGCCGAGCAGCGAGCCGATGACGATGGGGGCGATGGTGAATTCGGGCGGCGACTCATGCGCGGGGACGAACGGTTTGAATTCGGGTTCGGGCGCGGCCATAGACGATCCATCCGGATGAATGAGCGACGAGAGAGGACGCGAATAGATTCGCCGGTGGCCGCGCCGGTGGCAAGGGGAATTGCGGATGCAGTCGGCGTGGCCCGTCGTCGATGTCGAATAGACACCCCATTTTGATTCACTCGCCGGAAATCGATCACTTCATTTCTTCGGCAGCGGCAGAATGGTTTCCGCCGGATCGGGGTCGGGGACTTTCAATTCCTTTCGCAAGCGGGCCAATTCCGTCTCGAGTTCCTTTTGGATCTCCGCATATTTCGGAGTGCCGTGGACGCTTTTCAATTCTTGCGGATCGGTCTTGAGGTCGAACAGTTCCCAATAGTCGAACTCGGGTTCGTAGAACCGAACCAGTTTGTAGCGATCGGTGATGACGCCGTAGTGCCGGGCGACGCTGTGGACGGCGGGGTGTTCGTAGTAGTGGTAGTAGAAGCTCTTCCGCCAGTCTTTCGGCGTGGTTCCTTTCAACAGCGGAAGGAAACTCCGGCCTTGGATCTCAGCCGGGATCGGTACTCCAGCCGCTGCCAACAGAGTCGGGGCGAAATCGATATTGCTGACGATCTCGGCGTTCGTCGATCCCCGTTTCGCCGCGGCGGGCCACTTCATCAGCAGCGGCGTCCGCAGGCTTTCTTCGAAGATCCAGCGTTTGTCGAACCAGCCGTGCTCGCCGAGGAAGAATCCCTGATCCGAGGAGTAAACCACGATGGTATTCTCGGCCAATCCTTCCGCGTCCAAATAATCGAGCACCTTGCCGACGCCTTCATCCACGGCTTTGATGCAGCCGGTCACGTCGTGCAGATAGCGGTTGTAGCGCCAGCGGACGAGATCTTGCCCCTTCGGGTTCGCCTTCTCGAAGGCTTCGTTGCGCGGCTTGTAGTATTCGTCCCACTTCTTCTTGTCGGCGTCGGTCATCCCCGGCGGATAGACCAACTTCGCATCGAGCTTCGTGAACGTCTTTTCGAGGGTCATGTCTTGCGACTTCTCCGCTTTCCCGCGGCCGGAGTAATCGTCGAAGAGCGTGTCGGGCTTCGGATAGTCCCGATCCTTATCGTGACCGAGGTGGCGCAGCGCCGGCGCCCACTCGCGGTGCGGGGCCTTGTGCTGGCACATCAGCAAGAACGGTTTCGTTTTGTCGCGGGTCTTCATCCAGTCGAGGCTGAAATCGGTGATGAGATCGGTGACGTAGCCGACGTTCGGCTCCCGCTTGCCGTTGCGGATCATCGGCGGGTTGTAGTAGATGCCTTGCCCCGGCAGGATGTGCCAGTGATCGAAGCCGGTGGGGTCCGAAACGAGGTGCCACTTCCCGATGATCGCCGTCTGGTAGCCGGCTTTTTGCAGCAACTTGGGGAACGTGGTCTGAGCGCCGTCGAACTTGCTGTTGCCGTTGTTGTAGAAGCCGTTGACGTGGGAATACTTGCCCGTGAGCATACTGGCCCTGCTCGGCCCGCAGATGCTGTTCGGCACCAAGCAGCGGTCGAATCGCATCCCGTCCTTGGCGATGCGGTCGATGTTCGGCGTGCTATTCAACTTCAACGGGTGACCGTACGCGCTGATCGATTGATAAGCGTGATCGTCCGAGAAGATAAAGACGATATTCGGCGGCTTCGGTTCCGCGGCGGATGCGACCGCGGAAGCGAGCGAAACAGCGAGGCCGATGAGACAGGCGCGCATGGGTGGTCTCCGAAGTGCCGGTGGAATTGACTCAATATACGTCGTTGTGCGTGCCCAATGCGTGCAAGACAACCGCCTCCGCCCCGTTGAGCGATGCGTAATCGAAGACGATCCGCAAATCGTAGCCGACACTGCAGGCCCAGTATCCTGCGAGTTTGCCTTTGAGTTTGTGAGTATGGAGCGCCGGTATCGAAGGGTCGATCGCCAGTTGTTCGAGAACGGCGAGTATCGCAGCGGACGTGTTCGGATGCGACTTCAGCCACGATTTCAAATCGCGGCGGAAGGCCGGTGTTTGGATGACCGGTCGCATTACGACAGGGCTTGCTCGAGGATTTGGGCGGGTGTCAAAACTTCGAATTGACCCGCCTCGAACTGTCTTCGGCTTTCATCGACTTTCCGGATCAAATCTTCGCGCGAGGATTGGGCTAGGCGTTTCGAAAGCACAGAGACGAGTTCGACCCGCGAATCGTGATCCAGCGATTCGGCGGCGTCGAGGACTTCATCCAAGGTTGCTGCGGACATGGATATGGCCCCCAAACTAAAAAACGTCGCCGGGGCGGGGAAGGATGGGGGTGCCCTGAGCAGCACCCTCCAGCACTTATGGCTGCACCTTCCGGCCTGACCAGGTTCACACCTTCAGGTCTGTCAGGCCCCCACCCATCCTCGCCCCGGCGATTTGTACTTACTTCTTCGTCTGTCCGCGTGCGAAAATACTGGCGACGAAGTTGAGCACATCCGTCGCACTCGATTCGTTGTAGCCGTAGTTGCGGATCAGGCGAGCCTTCACCACGTCGATTTTTTCTTGGGTCGCACGGTCGACGACGTTGCTCACCAAACTCGTGAGCTTGATCGTGTCCTTTTGATCCTCGAAAAGCTTGAGTTCGAGGGCTTTTTGCAGCCGTTCGTTGGTGCGGTAGTCGAACTTCTTGCCGTCGATGGCCAAGGCACCGATGTAGTTCATGATCTCCCGGCGGAAGTCTTCCTTGCGGCCCTCGGGGATGTCGATCTTCTCTTCTACGCTGCGCATCAGCCGTTCGTCCGGGTCGTCGTAGGCGCCGGTGTAGCGGGTGCGGACCGTCTCGCGCTGGGTGTACGCCTTCACGTTGTCGATGTAGTTCCCGCACAGCCGGGTCAACGCTTCTTCATCCGCGGCGATGGCGCGCTGGACTTCGTTCTTCACGACGTCCTCGTACTCCTCGCGGACGATCGAGAGCAATTCCTTGAAGTGGCGGTGTTGGTCTTCGTCTTTGATGAGGGCGTGGTGGCGCAAACCATCTTCGAGCTGCTTGATGACCATGAACGGGTTGATGTTGTCCTCGTCCGGGTGGGCGACGAGGGCGTTGCTGATCTTGTCTTGGATGTAGCGCGGGCTGATGCCGGTCATCCCTTCGTGGATCGCCTCGCGCTTGAGGTCGATGACGTTGTCTTCGGTGAAGCCGGGCATCGTCTTGCCGTTGTAGAGCTTCAACTTCTGCATCAGGCTGAGGCTGGCGTTCTTCGGCGGGTTCAACCGCGTCAGCACGGCCCACATCGCGGCGACCTCGACCGTGTGCGGGGCGATGTGCTTGCCGCGGACCTTGGCCGCGTTGAAGTCCTTTTCGTAGATGCGGACCTCGTCCTTCAGCCGCGTCACGTAGGGGATGTCGATCTTGACGGTCCGGTCCCGCAGGGCCTCCATGAACTCGTTCGACTGCAGCCGCTTGTA
>JBBRUN010000018.1:0-23810 GCA_038247765.1 Gemmatales bacterium
CATGGTTCTGCAAGTGCTTCTGCTATCCGCAATGGCGCTGCGGGGCATGCAGTTGACCGCATTGCTGCGCGGCCGATCCCATTGGGCCGATGCGTTCTTTCCGCTGGCGCTTTTGCACGTCGGCCATTGCGAAAATCTGCTGATGGGGTACCAGCTCTGTTTCGTACTGGCGTCAGCGCTCATCTTCGGGGTGTTGGAACTCGCGGTGCGACTGACGACGGACAACGCCCCCCGCACGGCGCTGCTGGGTGCATCCGCGGCATTCGCCCTGACTCTGTGCGGCGGCTTCGGCATCATCTTGGCCGGGCCGATCCTCGCTTGGGTCGCGCTCGTCTCGGTTCACGCCGGCACACGCCAACGCTTCAATACCGTGATGGCTCTCGCATGCGCGCTATCGTCGATCGCGTACATCGGCTACTACTTGGCGACGTACGAACGCCCGGAACAGCACCCGCCCTTCGACTCGAAACACTGGGCGGCGTCGCTCCGAGTCGCGGGGCAATTCCTCGCCATTTCCCTGGGCATCGGTGTCGGGCCTGTCTGGTTCGTCTTGCTGCCGATGATCATCTTCGCGCTCGGCTTCGCCGTTCGAGAAGGGCTGCGGTCCGATCATCGCTTGCGCGCGGCTGGTCTCGCCGCTGTCGCCGTCGGTGTCATCCTGTTGTCACTGGCCATCGGCGCCGGCCGGGGCGGCTTCGGATCGCAAATGGGCCTCTGGCCGCGCTACTCGGTTCTCGCGTGGCCGCTGCTCGCCGCCATTGATTTCGCCGCGCCGAATAGTCGGTGGCTGCGGCCGGCGCTGATGATCTCCGCGGCCATCGCGTTGCCCTTCAACACCGGTTTCGGGTTGAACTACGGTGTGAACCACGACCGCTGGTTGGGCGACATCGAACGCCAGCTGCGCCGAGGGAAGTCGGCGGACGAAATCGTCGAACGCTCGCTCGACGGCACCGGACAGGAAACGCGGGCCTTGCGGGGAATCCCGATGCTGCACGACGCGAAACTCGGCCCGTTCGCCCACTGGGAGAACCCGCGATGAACTGGTTCTGGAACCGCCCATCGCCGCGCGACGAGTTCACCCGGCTGCGCCGAGAATTGTCGATGGCGTGGTTCGCGAAAGCGGCTTCGGCCGGGAGTCCGCGCGGGTTGACGTGGCTCTCGTTCACCGACGATGGCGATGTCGTTTGGGCGAAACACGCCGGCGACTGGCTCGCACTGGTTCCCGTCGTCGTGCAGTTCGAGCCGATAGCCGGGGAAGTCTTGGAAGATGTGCCGCAAGCGCGCGAACCGAGGGCGGTCGTGGCGGTCTTCCGTTGGCGTCGGCGAATTTGGACTTCCGACGGCCGGGCCATTTTCAATCTGACGCCGCTGCAGTTGATCGACCGCAGCGCCGGCAGTTGGGTGCGGGTTTAACCCTTCGCCATCGCTCGCAGAATCTCGATGCCGCGCTCGAGGGTCTCGTCCTTCGCGGCGTAACTGATCCGGAAATGCGTGTCGGCCTTGCTGAAGACCGCGCCGGGGATCACGAGCAAATTCCGCTTCACCGCTTCGGTGACGAACGCGCTGCCGGTGCCCCACGGGGCCTTCGGGTAGAGGTAGAAGGCCCCGCCGGGCACCGCGAATTCGTAGTGCCCCTTCAACCCGGCCATCAGCAGATCGCGCTTGCGTTTGTAGTCCGCGACGATTCCCGAGACGTCGTAGTCGCACGCGGCGAGGCCGGCCCATTGCACCATGCTCGGCGCGCACACGAAAGTGCTCTGCTGCAGTTTCATCATCTCGTCGATCAGCGCTTTCGGGCCGTGGGCGTAACCGAGGCGCCAGCCGGTCATGCCGTAGGTCTTGCCGAAGCCTTCGATGACGAGCACGGAATCGTCGAACTCCGCCGGGCTGCGCGGTGGGGTGTCGTAGTGGAAGGCTTTGTAGATTTCATCGCTGACGACGAGAATGCCGCGCGTCCGGGCGAACTCGGCGATGGCTTGCATCGCCTCGGGTTCGACGATGGCCCCGGTCGGGTTCGCCGGACTGCACAGAAGAATCATCTTGGTGCGCGGGGTGCACGCCGCGATGAACTTGTCCGGGTCGATGCGGAAGCTCGGCGCGGTGTCGATGGGTACGAACGTTCCCCCGGCGAGCGCGACCATGTTCGGGTACATGACGAAATACGGGTCGGCCGCGACGACTTCATCGCCGGGGTTCACGGTCGCCAGAATCGCGAGCATCAAGCCGCCACTGGTGCCGCTGGTGATGAGCAGGTCGCGGTCGGGGTGATCGAAGTTTTTCCGCACGTCCGCCAACAGTCGCTCGCGCAGTTCGGGGATCCCCTGCGTGACGGTGTAGCCGTTCTTGCCGGAATCGATGGCCGCTTTCGCCGCGGCCTTGATCGATTCGGGCACGTCGAAATGCGGCTGCCCGATGCTGAGGTTCACCGGGTCTTTGAGTGAGCGGGCCAACTCGAAGACTTTGCGGATGCCGGACATCTCGACGGCTTGGGAGCGATCCGAGATCCAATGCGATACGTTCATAAAGAAAACCAGAATCCACTCGGAGATCGAGACTCACTCCGGCTTCGCTTCCTCAACGCCGCCGTGTCCTTCCGCTGCGGGCGGGTGCGTCTCTTGGGTCGGTGCCTCCGGCGGCTTCGGTGCCTCCGGCGGCTTCGGCTCCTCCGGCGGCTTGAAGAAGGCCGCCAGTTGCGCAAAGGTGTTCAGCGCGGCTTTGCCTTGCTTCTGATCGGTGCTCAGTTTCGCCGGGGGCTTCGGCTTGCTCGGCTTCGGCGGCGGCAAAGGCGCGGCCGGGGGTTGTTGCTGCATCGGTGGCGGCGGGCCGCCGGGTCCACCCGGGCGCGGGCCGCGCGGCGGGAACTGGCGACCGCCACCACCAGGGCCGCCGGGGCCGCGACCTTGGCCCTGACCTTGCGGGGGGCCACCGGGGCGGGGCATAAAGCCACCGCGATCGCCGGCGGGTCGCTGTTGACCTTGATCGCGCTGCTGACCTTGGTCGCGCTGTTGACCTTGGTCGCGCGGGGACATCGGTTGGCGTTCGCGCGGCTCCGGCGGTTTGCGCTCTTGACCCGGTTGAATCATGCTCAGCGAGACGCGCTTGCGGTCGCTATCCACCGTCATCACCCATACCGGCACGACGTCGCCGACGCTGACCACGTCGTACGGGCTCTTGATGAAGCGGTTCGCCATCTGGCTGATGTGGATGAGGCCGCTGTCCTTGAGGCCGACATCGACGAAGGCGCCGAAGTCGACGACGTTGAGGATTTCGCCTTTCAGTTCCATGCCGGGGGTCAAATCTTCGAGCTTCAGCACGCCCTTGCGGAAGATCGGCAGCGGGCGATCCTCGCGGATGTCGCGGCCGGGGCGGGCGAGGGCTTCGAAGATGTCGCGCACCGTCGGCCCGCCGACTTTGAACTCGTTGGCGATGGCCTCGGGGTTCTGCGCCCGCAGCTTCTCGCCGATGTCGGCGAGCTTGGTTTTGTCGGCGAGATCGGTCGCCGTCATCTCCATCCCCGTCAGCACTTTCTGGGCGATGGGGTAGCTTTCCGGGTGAACCCAGGTGTTGTCGAGCGGTTCGGCGCCGTCGCGGATTTTCAAAAACCCGGCCGATTGCAGGAAGCGCGTCTCGCCCATTTGCGGGACGCTCTTCAGCGCCTCGCGGCTCTTGAAAGGGCCGTTCTTTTTGCGGTACTCGACGATCTCGCGGGCCACGAGTTGGTTCAACCCGGAGACGTGCCGCAACAGCGGGATGCTGGCGGTGTTGACATCGACGCCGACGGCGTTGACGCAACTCTCGATGACCGCTTCGAGCGATTCCTTCAAATGCTTCGGCCGGATGTCGTGCTGATAGAGGCCGACGCCGACGTGCTGCGGGTCGATCTTGACGAGTTCGGCGAGGGGGTCTTGCAAACGCCGGCCGATGCTGATGGTGCCGCGGGCCGTGGCGTCGAGGTCGGGGAATTCTTCCTTGGCGATCGGCGAAGCGCTGTAGTCGCTCGCCCCGGCTTCGTTGACGATGACGTAAGCGAGGTCCGCGGGGGCCTCCGGCAGACCTTCCAAGCTGATCTTCGGCGCGGCCGGTTTCGGCGGGGTTGCGGGGGCCGTCGGTGTTTGAATGCTCGGCGCGGCCGGTTCGGTCGGCGTCTCGGTGTGCGTTGTTCCGGGGGCATCGGTGACGCCCGCCATCACGGTTTCCGAAAGCAGCACCCCGGCGTCGACTGTCATGTTCGACGGGATGGCGTCGAACACCGGCGCGGGCACTTCTGAGGTGACGGCGGCGGGCATTTCCACGGCGATCGGCTGCGTCTCGACAGGGACATCCGGCAACACGGCTTCGGGCGGACGCGGGTTGATACGGCGCTCTTCGAAGTCGGCGATCATTTCGGCGACGATCTGCTCCGTCTCCCGGCAACCCGTGCCGTTGCCGATGGCGACGACCGAGATCGCATGCTTGCGGATCAACTGCTCGAGCTTCCGCTTCGCGTCGGCGACTTTGTTCTCGGGCGGGTGCGGGTAAATGACGCCATCTTCGATAACGTCGCCGGTCGGTCCGAGCACGGTGATCTTGCAACCGGTGCGCATGCCGGGGTCAATGGCGAGCACCGTTTTGCTGCCGAGGGGGGCGCGGAGCAACAGGCTCTTGAGGTTTCGGGCGAAGATTTCGACGCCGTGCTCTTGGGCGAACTCGGACATCTCCCGGCGGATTTCGCGTTCGAGGCTCGGCAGCACCAATCGATCGAGGGCATCTTCGACGGCGGGGAAGAGGAACTCGCGGTGCGGGTGATCCGCCAGCGGCAGGTTCCGCAGCGCGATGTCCTTGGCGCGCGGGCCGTCCCAATCGAGTTTGGACTTGATGATCTTCTCGTGCTCGCCGCGGTTCACCGCGAGGATGCGGTGCGGCGGCATCATGCGCACCGGCTCTTTGAATTGGAAGTAGTCGCGGTACTCGGCGCCTTTGCCTTCGGGCACGCCATCGACCTTACTGGCTACGATCACGGCGGTGTCGCGGAGGAAGAGGCGCAGCGGCCCGCGGACATCGGCGAGTTCGGCGATAATTTCCGCGAGGATGTGCCGGACGCCGGTGACCACGTCTTCGACGGTGTTCAGTTTCTTGTCCGGGTTCACGATCCCCGGCAGGATTTCTTTGAGGTTGTCGACGGCGGGATCGCGCGTCCAGATGGCGATGGCCAGCGGCTCGAGGCCCTTCTCTTTGGCGTCGGATGCCAGCGAGCGCTTCTTCGGTTTGAACGGCAAGTACAAATCTTCGAGCCGTTTCGGGTGGTCGGATTCGAGGATCGCTTTCACGAGGTCGTCGTTCAACCGGCCTTGGCCCGCGATGCTCTTCAAGATGGTCTGCTTGCGCTCGGCCAACGTCCGCAAGACGCCGACGCGAGTCTGCACGCGGCGGATCATGTCTTCGTCGAGGCCGCCGGTGCGCTCTTTGCGATAGCGCGTGATGAACGGCACCGTGTTGGCTTCGTCCAGCAGCGCCACCACCGCTTCGACCTGCACTTTGCGAATCTGCAAATCTTGGGCGATGCGCGACAAGTCCTGCGATTGCGGGGCCGCGGGCACGGTCGGCACCGGTTGCGGCGGCAGAGCCGGCACGGCGGGCGCCGGCTCGGGTGGCGGCGGAGACGTCTCGGGAGACGACGGCGTATCCGGGTTCACCGGTACGACGACCGGTTCCGAGGGCGGGGCGATCGGCTCGAGCGTCGGCGGTGGCGCCTCTGCAGGTGCGGAAGGTGCGGCCACCGGTTCGGGCGGCGCGGCCATCGCCTCGGGCGTCGGCTCTTCGGGAAGCGGTGCCATCGCCTCGGGCGTCTGTTCGTCGGGCCGGGTCGGCATCGGGTCGGTGGAGTTCATGCGAACGTCCGTAGGGTTGCTGCGTGGGCGCGAGCGGGGAGCGAAAGATCGCTGCGAACGCAAGGTGGTCGAACCGGGCAAGAGGTTCGACCGGCCAGGGTCAAAACAACGGGAATTGCAGTATGAGCTACGGGAATCCGGAGCCGGGGGCAAGAGTTCGCGGGGGAAGGTTCGCTCCCGAGAGCCGATGCGCTGCTAGCTCATCCCGCTAATTGGCTTGCCGCAGCACGGAGGTCGTCCAAGCTGGCGAAGTAGCGACGGTGTGTGCGTTCCAAGGCCTCTTGGCTGGCAGCCTCGAGTAAAACCACTTCGTGATCGATCTTTTTCCGATTGTTGTCCAGTTCCAGTTCGAGTCGCGTGGCGACAGCCTCGCCGCGTTGCGTGTCTTCGAAGTTTTGAGACGCCACAATGCGGCCTTGTTTGCGGTCGTATTCGATCAGAAATATCATCGGGAATTCTCCGTACGGCGCTTTTCGAGGGAGTTCAACGCATCGCCGATTTGAGACAACTATTGCCCATCAGTACACTACGAAGCTTGCCTTCGTAAATCAGATCCCAATATTCGTTGCGACCCCCGGCCAGTCAATTCGCGCGAACAAGCCATAAATTGACACCCAGTTTGCCCGGAGGAGCACCGATGGCCCGTAAGCGAACCAGCACCCCTGGGCCATACCTGTTGCATTTGGAATTGCTGCGCGAACGCATCCCGGATGCGACACGCTACCCGTACACCCTCCCGGCGGTTCGGGGGTTGACCCGGCTCGCGTTCCACCCGAAGGTGACGTTCCTCGTCGGCGAGAACGGCTCGGGCAAATCGACGCTGCTCGAAGCCATCGCCGTCGCCTGCGATTTGAATCCGGAAGGGGGCAGCCGCAATTTCAACTTCGCCACGCGGGCTTCGCATTCGACTTTGGTGGACGCTCTCCGATTGGCTAAATCGCACGCTTGGCCCGACGATAGTTTCTTCTTGCGGGCCGAGAGCTTTTTCAACGTCGCTTCCGAGATCGAACGATTGGATTCGGAGCCTGGAGGCGGACCGAAGATCATCGACTCCTACGGTCGCGTTTCCCTCCACGAGCAATCGCACGGCGAGTCGTTTTTCTCGCTCTTCAAGAATCGCTTTCGCGACCACGGTATTTATTTAATGGACGAACCCGAGGCCGCGCTATCGCCGCAGCGACAACTGCAGTTCTTGGCGCTCTTGCACGACTATGTCGAACGCGGTTGCCAATTCGTGATCGCCACGCATTCGCCGATCATCATGGCTTACCCGGACGCGTGCATCTACCAGCTCGACGCCGGCGGTATCCGCGAAGTCGCGTACGAGGAGACCGAGCATTACCGCGTGACGCACGGTTTCCTGAGCAACCGGAAAGCGTCGCTCGATCGACTGATGGGGAACGATTGATTCACGCCGTTTCGGTGTCGAACACGGCGGGGACGCCGAAGAAATCGGCGAGGCGATTGGGTGCATTCTGCAATGCCGCATCGACCGGCAGCGACGGCGTCGGGATGTCGTCCCGGAAGACGTTACTCAGCGGCAACGGGTGGGCCAGCGGTTCGAGGCCCTCGGTATCGACTTCGTTGAGTTGATCGACGTAACCGAGGATTTTATTGAGTTGATCGGCCATTAGCGCGAGGTCGCCCGGGCTGAGTTCCAGCCGGGCGAGAATCGCGACTTTCTTCACGTCGGCGAGGCTGAGCGACATCAGACAACCACGGTGGAGAACGGCTTGCGGATGACGGGCCGGGCGATGCGACCGGAGCGAATGCACTGCACGCAGACCCACTTGCGGACGGTCTTACCGTTGTCGTCCACGCGGATGCACTGGAGGTTCGGCTTGTAGACGCGCTTGGTGATGCCGGTGATCTTTTTCCCGACGCCGCCGAGGTACTTGGCTTTACCGCGGTAGGTCTTCTGGTTGCCCATCGCGGGCTTCTTCTGGCAGACTCGGCAATGCATACCCATCGCAGTAACCCCTTGCAGCCAGCGCGGTAGTCCGGGCCGGAACCGATTTTTTCGCGAATTCGCAGTATAGCGGCATCCCTGCAACAGGCAAGGCGCGGGTCGTTCAGCTACCCGCCACAAGTGACTTCAACTTGCCACCCAAGCCGGGGACGAACGTCAGCGGGCGGATCCATTTCAACACCGGCAGCACCCGGAAGGCCGCGTCGCCGGTTGTTTCCGGTTGGCCGGGCGCGATCCACCGGGCCGGTTGAATCTCGGGTGCATCACTCGGCACCATGTCGACGGCCCCGTTCAAATCGGCGGCGGCGATGAGCGCCGCGGCCCGAGCCTGTTGGCGCGAGCGCGGGTGGAATCGGAAGACGATCCGCTGCGTCGGCCGGGGCGTCGCGAATTGGGCCCGGATCATCGCTCCCGGCAAGAACGCCACGAGCATCGTCATCATGAGCAAACTGAACACGAGCAAGCCCATGAAGATGCCGATGCCCAAGTGCAAGGCGCAGCCGAGCATAATCCAGTAGGGTCGAAGGCGCGTCCAGATGACGATCGGCAGCGTGATTTCGGTGAACAGCGTGAAGTAAACGCCCGTGGCCGCCATGATCGCATAGACGGGCCGGGACGCCGCGAAGAAGCGCAGCATGTCCTGATACCAGCCGTAGTGGATCATGGTGAATTCGGGGTTCGCCAACGTGTCCCAGTAGGCGGTGTGGTTCCACCAGCCGCCGCCTTTGAGCTTGGCCAATCCGGAGGCGATGTAGATGAAGCAGAAATGGATCTGGAGCAGGCGTTGCGCGAGTCCGCACGACGGCGAGGGGGGCGCGAAGAGCAGAAAGTTCTGCGTCGCGGCGTCGATGGTTCCCGAGCGACCGAGGCTGGCGCGGGCCGCGCGGTAGCGGTCGATGAGCCGGTCGAGCGAGTACGTCGCCCCGCAGTTCGAGATCATCAAGTAGATCAGCAGCAGGTTTTGCATCGTATCTTGGCCGAACAGCACCTGCTGATTGCGGTGGATGTACGACACGGCCGCGAGCCACGTCAGCGCCGCCGTGATGCGCGTGAACAGACCGAGCGTGAACATCAGCATGATGGCGAGCACGAGGGTATGGGCTAGGGCCATCTCGGTCGGGTCGGTGATGTGGAACCAAATCGAAAACGTCGGTACGCCGACGCGGCTCGCCTGTCGCTTGTCGTAGTTCCAATAGGCGAGGTAGTCGATCTGCTCGTCGCGATTCGCCCCTTCGGCGAAGAAGTCGCGCAAAAAGCGCATGAGGTTGTCGCGCAGGCCGGCGTCGAGTTCGAAGAAGTAGTTGATGATGTACCGGCGCTCGTCGATCCGGGTGGTCATCGTCCCCGGCAACGTGCTCGAGAATTCGCGGAGGTCGTTCGCCAGCGCGCGGCGTTCCGGCTCGCTCGGGAGATCGAGGTGCTGCGGGATCTGTTCATTGTCGTCGCGCAGTTTGGTGACGAACGCTCTCAAGGTCGCTTCGCGGATCGCCGGGTCGGGCCCGAGGTTGAACATGTAGGCCGCGCCGGCGCGGATGGTGTTGTCGCTGTACCCGTTGCCGTCGGTGCCGGCGAGCGTGCCCCGGTGATCGAGCAACCGGAGCTTTTTTCGCATTTCGGTTTTGTCGGTCGGCAGTGATCGGATCCATTCGACCACGGCTTTGCGGCGGTGCGGTTCTTCGGGCAACATCGCCGATTTGATGCGGTCGTTCCATTCCCAATCGAACGAAGGATGCCGCCCGGGCGCCTCGCGGCGCTCGCGGTTGGCCGTCTCGAGATCGACCCAAGCGCTTTTGCCGAAGAACGCATTGAGGTCGTACGAGTAGCAGACGTGGATGTAGATCAGGATCAGCCCCGTGACGATCCGGATGAACGCCATCGCGGTCGGGTCGGAGGCGGCGAACCAGAAATTCACCCAGCGCTGCCAGTAATTCGTCGGTGGTGCTGTCGTGGCGCTCATTTGACCCCGCCCGGCCATGGGAATTCGTACTTCAAATACAGCGACATGTAGTCTTTGTAATAGCGGCCTTGCCCGTCCGCCGATTGCGACTGGACGACGGGCAACAACCAGTAGAGCATCGGGTCGGTCGGGTTCACCAACTCTCCGGCGGCGTTGTATTCCCCGAGGTAATACGGCCGGTACGTGGTCGGGTTGTACGGGCTGTCCCCATCGGCAATCTTCAATTTGCTATCCGGATCGTACCGATCCAAAAACTGCCCCGGCGGAATCACCCGGTGCTCCACCCGCACGAGCTTCACCGAGATGACCCGCCGGGCGGGGGTCGAATACTCCGCGGCGATGTGCCGGGCGTACGACGGCAGCAAGTAGCGCGTGATATGGACGCTCGGCACGCGGTACTGCGAAGCGACCGAGTCGCTCGGCAGGTCTTGCAGGGGAATGCGGCTCCCGGGGTCATCGAGATTCAACGAGGCCTTCTGGCGCCGGCTCGCGGAGTCGTTCTTTTCAAAATTGACCAGCGTGAAATTGCTCGGTTGCGACGTTGCGACTAACTCCGTGATCGACAATCGCCGCTGGTAGGTCATCCCGAGCGGATCCTTGTACTGCGTCGTCCGGTTGGGCAGGTCGATCCAAGCCGATTCGATCTTGTGCTTGTTCGTCTTGGGGTCGATCTCGTCGAGTTCGTACGTCACGAGGCCGAAGATCAAACTCGCGGGCCCCGGCTCCGGACTGTAAAAGTGGTAGGCGTTGCTGAGGTACATGAACTTGAAGTAGGGCATGTACAGGCGCTGGGCCGATTGGTTCGTCAGCCACGGTGCCGGCTCCGGCCAAGTCGTCGCGGTGAAGATGCCGCCGTAATGGAGCAGGAACAAGGCGGACAGCACCGTGTAGCGGATCGCGGGGCGAACCCACGTCAGGAGAGCGCCGACGCCGATTACGACTGCCAGTACGCGAGCCACGAGCGCGAACGAATCCCAATGCGCCGGAAACCCCCAATTGGCGAAGAGGCAGGTCGCGGCCGCGATGGCCCAAGATTGCCAATCATTCGGGCGGAGCGTCAGGCCGTAGACGGCGGCCAACCCGCCGAGGGCGATGACCCCGAGGACGACCGTGCTGAACAAACCGGGTGCGACCCCGCCGAACAGCGCCGGGATGGCGGTAAGGGCGACGGCGACCAGCCCGGATAGTTGCAGGGTGAAGACGGTCTCCGAGCATACCGGCGGGAGGACTGCGACGGGGGAGTGCTGCTCGGGCGACCGATCCATGGATGAGCCTCGGCAAACGAAAGTTTCGACCTTCGTTAGGTAGGGTACAAATTCTCGGGGCGTTGTCTTCCCTCGTTCGATACCAACGCGAAACGCAGGCAAAATGTTGGCCGGCAAAAATGGCGAACAAAATACCGCAAGCTCCCCAGTTTCCCGTTGACGCCTTCCATCGGCACTTCTAACATCACATTGCTATCTACCCAAAGCTTAGCACTTGCCTGTTTTGCCCGAACTAACATCGACTATCTCACTCCGCACGACAACCTTTCGGAGTGAATCGTACCGGGATGGATCCGTTTCGATTACCCACATTATGTGAGTAGTGCGGATCCTGCTGTTTTTTAGGATCGATCCGGCTGATCCCCGGATCTCAGGAGGCTTCGACGATGTACACGATGGTTCTCATGATGGCCGTCACCTCGGGTGGCGATGTGTCGGGTTTCGGTCACAGGTCGGGCTGCAACAGCGCACCGGCGAGCTGCCACGGCACCGTCGTCGCGACGGGCTGCACCGGCACGGTTCCGGCCAGCTGCCACGGCGCGGTCGTCAGCGGCTCGTGCCACGGCCACAAAAGCGGCATCTTCGGAATGCGCGACAAGATGAAAGGCCTCTTCTCGAAGTCGTCGTGCCACGGTAGCAGCAGCTGCCACGGCACCGCCGTCGTCGCCGAGCCTTGCTGCCCGGTCGTCCCGACGGGTTGTATCGGCGGTGTGATCACCATGCCACCGGCGCCGAAAGACATGCCTAAGCCGATGGACAAGCCGAAGGTCGAAGACAAGCCGAAGAGCGAAGACAAGCCGAAGACCGAGTCGAACTGAGTTCGAAACGGACAACTCGAAAGCGGGCTTGGGGTTTCCCAAGTCCGTTTTTTCGTGCGCGCCGAACTCCTACAACAGCCTCATGCCGATCCTGATGATCCTGCTACTGACCGCAGCGTGCCTGCCGGTGCCGTGGGGGCGTTTGTTGCTCCCGTACGATGCTACGGTGTTCGCCACCATCGCCGGGGCCTACGTCACCGGGTGGATTCTGCTCTCCGCAATTGGGTGCCGACTCGTCCTGCGGCGGATCCCTCTCGATCGCGATTCCGCGATCGAACTCTACCGTCGGCTGCGACTCTGGCTCGGCTTCGGCAACATCGCGATCGCCGCGGCGCTCGTGGTGAGCGGCTGGGGTTGGGCCGTCCGCGAGCTGACTTCGGACGAAACCGGGATGCTGGCCCCGTTCGCCGAGGTTATGGTGCCGGCCCCATACCTGATCGTGCTCGTCGCGAATTGGTTCGTCTGGTATCACGCCGAGCGCGCCTTGCACCGGACGGGTTCGCCTCGATCGCACGTCTTCTGGAGCCTTCCGGGGTACTTACTCCAGCAAGCCCGGCAGTTCACCTTGATGATCTTCCTGCCGGTGTTCTTGATCGCCGGTCAGCAATCGGTGGGTCGGCACGCCCCGGCGACCTCGGAATCGACGGCGTTCCAAATCGCTTCGTTCGCCGGGATGATCGCCTTGCTCATCGGTTTGCCGTTGGCGATGAAGCGATTGCTCGGCTTGAAGAAACTGCCGGACGGGGCCATCCGCGAGCAACTCGTGGCCACGGGGAAGCGCTTGCGGTTCCGCTGCGCCGACTGGTTGTTGTGGCCGACGCGCGGCCTCGCCGTCAACGCCATGATCGTCGGATTTTTCCCGCGCGCCCGCTTCGTCATCTTCACCGATCGACTGCTGGACGCCTTCGATCCGCCCGAACTGGACGCCGTCGTCGGCCACGAAATCGGCCATGCCCGCCACGGGCACATCCCGTACTACCTCGCATTCTTCGCGCTCGGTTCCGCCGTCATGGGCACCGCCGTCGCCGCACTCGAAGCCATTCCCGGCTGGCCGAGTTCGCTCGCCGGCTTCGGGATTCTGTTCGGCGTCCTCGGCTTCGAAGTCTATTTGTTTCTCGTCTTCGGGTATCTGTCGCGGGTTTGCGAACGCCAAGCCGACGTGGTCGGCGCGCGGGCCGCATCGTGCTCGGATTCGAATTGCCGCGGGCACACCGAAGAAACAATCTTAGCCGATGGCGGGCGATCGATTTGCCCCACGGGAGTCCGGGCGATGGTGCGGGCGCTCGATTTGGTCATGGCGTTGAATGGCATCGCACGGCCGGAGCCGGGTTCGCAACGGCAATGGCTCGCGGCTTGGTGGAAATCGTGGCAGCACGGTCCGCCCTCGCACCGCATCGACTTCCTGCTGTCGCTGATCGAACGCCCGGATCGGGCTGTTCGGCACGACCGTTTCGCTTTCCGGTTGCGACTCGGATTGGTGCTGATGCAGTCGGCGCTGTTGGCCGCCGCGGCCTGGCTGATGGGTTGGGACGAATTTTCAAAGCCGTGGTGAACGCCTGGTTTCGACCATGCTCCGGCTTCGTTATGGAACTCCCAAGTACTCTAACACGCGGGCGGTGTCGCTCAAATCCGGGAGTACCGCATCCGCGCCGCACTTTTCCAACTCGGCAATCGGGTGCCAGCCGGTCGCGACGGCGAGGACATTGGCGCCGATGGCGCGGGCGCAGGATATGTCGTGGGGCGTATCGCCGATGACCCAAATCTCGGCGGGGTTCGCCGGATAGCCGAGGTGTTCGTCCACGGCTTTGCGGGCTTCGCGGGCCACGTCGGCGCGGTCGGAGTGGTGGTCGCCGAAACCGCCGGGGCCGAAGAAATCCCAGAGGCCGAAGTGCTCGAGCTTCGTCCGGGCCCCGCGCCGGATGTTGCCGGTGAGCAATCCCTGCACGATGCTATCGCGGCGGTGCAATCGATCGAGCAGGGCGGGGATGCCCGGGAGAACGTGGCCCGGAGCAATTTTAAGAGAGCCTTGCAACTCGCGGAGGTAGGTTTCGCTGAGCAGCAGTCGGTTCTCGTCGTGCGTCGGCAAGTTATGCGCGGCCAACAAATCGCGGCAGATCGCGACATCGGTCCGGCCGCTGTACAGGACGGTGTCGAATAGCTCGGTCAGCCCGAAGGCGGAGCGGAGGGCCGACTCCATGGCGAGCTTGCCAGCCCCGCCGCTGCGGATGAGGGTGCCGTCGATATCCCAGAGGACAATGGTCATTCGGTTCTCAAGGGTCGATCGGCGGGGGGACAATCGGGCCGGGCGCGGGTGCGCTCTTCTTCTCGGCGTCGATGAGCGACTTGACCGTTTGGGCCGAGGGTGTGCCGGTGCCTTCGGCGTTCCAGTCGTACTCTTCGGTGCACTCGAGCGCGAGCAGGCCGATGCCGAGGCCCATGGCGAGCATCGTGAAGAACAAGATTCCCGTGTAGCCACCGTCGCGGTAGATCGGCTTGGGGGGCGCGAACGCGGATGTTTTCGCCATGGCTGCGGACTCGCTCAGTTGGTTTTGCCTTTGGGCGCTGCCACATCGTTTACGACGGCGGCCGTGGGGATGGTGATGACCGGGGCGGCCAGCGACTTCAGTGTCGTCTCTTCGTGATCTTGGTAGAAGAATACGGCCGCGCCGATGAGGGCCAGCAGTGAGAGTGCCGCGAGACCCGTGAAGATATCGTTGCGGGTCTTCGGCTCGGTCTGCTCGGATTCGTCGTCCTCGCGGACGCGGCGGAGCTTCGGCTTCGGCATGTCGTCTTCATCGGCGACCTGGACCGCTTTCGATTTCGCCTTGGTCTTCGATTTCTTCTTGGCCATGGTGGACGCTCGGAAACGAGAACTCGGAAACTCGGAACCCGCCAGTTACTTGGGGACGACTTCGTCGCCGACTTGTGGGAAGTCATCACCCTTCGGGTTCTTCACGTACGACGGGGCTGTCCAGGTTCCCGTGGCCCGATCCGGATCGACGGTACCGATCAGGATGGTGCCGATGAAGTTTTTGTCGCCGACCCTGCGCTGGATCTTCAGCACCGTGCCGGGCTTCAGACCGGCGTTGAGCCCAGGCGTGATTTCGACGAATCCGCCGCTGTAGGCTTTCACCGTTCCGCGGAAATCTTCTGGCGCCAACGGGCGGATGCCACCGCCGACGCCCTGCTTGGCTTGGGCGAGTTCTTCCTCTTTTTTCTGCAGCTTATCGACGAGCAAGTCGGCCCGCTGCTTCTCGGCGTTGGCGCTGCGGACGGCTTCGTCTTTGAGGTTTTGATTCTTCTGCGTCAGAATCACCTGCGCGTTCAAGTCGGCTTCCATGGTTTTCAAGTTGGCGAGTTGCACGTCGATTTGATTCTGCAGCTTCTTCAGCTCAGTCTGTTGATCGTCCGTTTTCTTCTCGTTCTCGCGGTCGGATTTCAGCTTGGTTTCGTAGGCCCCGTAGAGCTTGGTGTACTGATCGCGCCCTTCGTTGTTCTGTTGTTGGAGGCGTTCGACGTTGGCTTGCAACGCGGCCACTTTGGAGTCCGAGGCGCTGCGGTCGGCCTTGGCTTGCTCGGCGAGCGACTTCGCGCCATCGTAGTTTTCTTTGGCGATCTTGCTCTGCTTGTCGGCCTCGGCCTTCCAGTTCGTGCGCGTGACCCACGTGTTCACAACCAAGCCGGCCCAGACGAGCGAGAGCAAGAAGACGAAGACCACCATCATTTTGCCGAGCGCGGTCATGGGAGTATCCTCCGAGGGCGACTGTCCGGGTGGAATTATTTTACGATCGGCCGCAGCGCCGAGTCCCCGGTATCGAGCCGGAGGGTTTTGAGGTCCTTTTGCAACTGCGCGATCTCGGCCAGTTTATTCTGCAACTGCTTGTTGCGTTTCGTCAGCGTTACGAGTTGCACGTCCCAATTCACCCGCGAGTCGGCAAGGAAGATTTCCTCTTCGCGCAAATCGACGAGCAATTCCTTCAACCGTTTCGCCTTGATATCGTATCCGTAGATCTCGTCCGACAGGCCGGCTTGGGCTTTGCGCGCTTCTTCGTACTGTTTTGCTGCGGCGGCGGCGTTGTCCACCTCGGCGGTCAACTCCTGCTGTAGGATCACCACGCCGCGGAGGGGTTGCCCTTCGATGCCCAAGATTTTCTCGGTCGGGGCCTCGTCGATGAAATTACCCTTGCTCGTCATGTCGTAGAAAGTACCGGTTTCGGACTCGGCGAGCCACTTCTGGATTTGTTCCAAGTGGCGCTCGAGATCGGTTTCCGCAGCCGCCGTGGCGTTCATTTGGCGGGCGTAGTCGCGCTGGGCCGGGGCGAAGCCGTCGTTCAGTAGTTTGGTGCGCTCCGTGAGCTTCACGTCGCCGTCTTTGGTTTCGGTCCAATCGACGCGGTTCGTGTAGATCGAGAAACCCCACGACAGCAGCGCAAACGCCGCGACGGTATTCAGGAGCACGAAGAACTTGCCGAAGAACGTCATGGCGAACCCTCTCCCTCATCCACCGAGTCATCTGCAGGGCGAAGCGCGAATCTCGAAGGGCTCACTTCTTGTCGGGCAACAACTTCTCGGCGGCGACGACTTGATCTTCGAGTTCGAAGTTCGACCGCAGCATCGCACCGACCCGATTTTGCAGGGCGAACAGTTCTTTTTCGACCGCGTCTTGGCTGGCCACGAGGCCTGTAACGGTGGCTTCGATCGCTTCGGCGTCGCCCTTGGCCAAGTCGCGCTGAGTCTTGCGTTGGGCCAGCAACTGCTTGGCTTTGGCGGCTTGCTGTTCGAGGGCGATGCGAATCTCGATCTGCCGGACGAGCAGGCGGTCGAGGTCGCGGGCTTGCTCTTTGGTACGGTCGTAGCTCTCGAAGAACTTGATCGTCTGGTACTCGCGGAGCCGTTCGAGTCGGGTCGGATAGTCGGGTTGGCGCTCGATGCGATCTTGGACGCCGAGCAAGTAGTCGGTCATGCCCACGGTCAGGGCCACGCGGCGTTGCCACGGCTCGCTCGAATCGAGCGATTGCATCAAGATCGTGCCGCGGCGTTTGCGGTCGGACTCATCGTTGGCGGCCAAGCCGGTCGTCAAGATCGTGGCTTGGAGCTGCCGGGAAGCGGCCGTGACTTTTTCCACGGCGAGTTGACTCTTGCCTTTGACCTCGGCGACGGTCGCGCCTTTGGGATCGCCGATGAATTCGAAGAACTTGGCCAAAACCGCAGGGTCGATTTGCTTCCCGGTCAGAAACTGGTCCATTTCCGCTTTGTAGGCCGCAGCCGCGATGGTTCGCTCGGCTGCGACTTGCTTGGCTGCGGCTTCGGCATCCTGCATCGCTTTCTTAGCCGTTTCGATCTTGGCAACATCTTCGACGTATTTGCCGGACACAGCCTTATTGATAGCCGCGTCGAATTTCGCATCGAAGACTTGCTTGGCTTTCGTCGCATTGGCTTGGACTTCATCGGCTTTCAGAACCTTCACCCGGCCGGCGGGCCACACAAGTTCCCCAACGAGGGCTTTGTAGGCCATGCGTTCGTCGAAAGTGTCGGCCAGTAGAACCAGCGGACCCGGGAAGAAGCGTGCGCCGGTGTAACGGCCCACGAGGAACGCGAGTTTGTCGGCATCGGTCGCTTTGGCGGTGTACACGCCATCGACCTTGGCTTTCAACCGCGTCAGCTCGGCTACGCGCGAAGCGGGCGGGGTCGCATCCGAATAAGCGCCGGTATCGGTACCTTTGAAGTGCTCTTTGAGGAACCCGACCGATACGACTTCGACCGTGTGACCGACGCCCATGCTCACGGGGAGGGGCACATTGGTAACGTCGGCGGCACCGGCCGGTACGGCGGCACCCTCTTGAGGCACACCGTCTTTGATGAGGTAATAGCGTAAGGCGTTCGAATTCTGCTCTTGCTTCTTCGCCCACGATTGCGTGGCGAGGTAGACCACGGCCGCCCCGGCCAGCAGATTGAGTAGCAGAAGCACATATCCCAGAAGCTTCATACGGGCGCTTCCTTCACTCGGGAACCCGGATCAATGGGGCGATTGGACGACCGCGGATCGACCCGATCCGTCGGCACCGCTCGATTTTGCCGGATGCCAACCCGTTTGACAAGCGAACTCCGGCGGTAAAGCGCGGAAGATCGGCAAGACCGGTAGGCGCGACCGGAACTTCCCCCGGCCCCGGTCTGGATTGCCCAACCGGTGGAATCGTCACAGCAACCATATTACACCCGCGCTCGCTTCGATACACGCGGATTTTCTCCGATCTCCGCGCCGGTAATTCCGCCACTTTCGGCCGGACGTGAACTATGCTACTATCGCCATCCTCCGGGCGAAGCCATCGCCCGTTTCTTCCCACGGGTGCATTCAGCCATGACTGTCGGCACCCAACCCGCCCTGCGAGTCATCGGCGATTACGAGTTGATCTTGAAAATCGCCGAGGGGGGCATGGGCGCGGTCTACAAAGGCCGGCACCGCAATTCCGAGCGAACCGTCGCGATCAAAATCATCCCCGCCGAGACGGCCCGCAATCCCGTGCTGCTCAAACGCTTCGAGCAGGAATTCCGCGCGGCCAGCCTCATCGACCATCCGAACGTCGTCAAAGCCATCGAATACTGCGGGGTCGGCCCGAGCCCATTCTTGGTAATGGAATTCGTCGAAGGCCTGTCGTTGGGCGAAAAAGTCGAACGGGATGGACCAATACCCGAAGAGTTCGCCATCCACCTGATCGCCCAAGTTTGCGAAGGCCTGCACAGCGCCCACAAGCAAGGGCTGATCCACCGCGACGTCAAGCCGGATAACATCCTTGTCACGGCCGAGGGCGTCGCCAAATTGACCGACCTCGGCCTCGTCAAAGACATCGAAGGGGAAATGAACCTCACGCGGACGGGCAAAGGCCTCGGCACGCCGCACTTCATGGCCCCGGAGCAGTTCCGCAACGCCAAGAACGCCGACGTCCGCTGCGATATTTACTCCCTCGGGGCGACGCTGTACATGATGGTGACCGGGCATGTGCCCTTCGCCAAAACCAGCCCGCTCGACTGCTGGATGAAGAAAACGAAAGACGATCTGCCGGCGCCGAGGAGCGTGTTGAAGTCGTTGAGCGACCGCATCGATTTCGCGATCCGCCGGGCGATGCGGGCCGGCCCGACCGAACGGCCCGCCAACTGCCGGGAATTCATGGAAGACCTCACCGGCCGCCCGTGGCGACCGGGGCAGGGCGCCGGGACGACGGCCGATTCCGTGCATCCCGCGGTCGATCCGAACGCCGTGTGGTACATGGTCTACTACGACGCCGGCATCGCGCGGACCGTGAAGGGCAGCACCGATACGATCCGCAAGAACATCCAAGCGAATACGCTCGGCGATCCTGGGACGGTGTTGGTCAGCCGGACGAAAGCGGGCAACTTCGCCCCGCTGCGGAACACCCCGGAATTCCGCGATTTGCTTTTCGATTCGAATACGGGGTCGTCGTCCGGCAACCTTCTCGCGCAATCGCTCGGGCTCCCGTCCGCATCGACCGCCAACCAAGCCGGCGATCCCTCGCGGACCCGGATGTATAGCACCACTGCGGAACCCAAAAAGACGCAAGTCGTGGAGAGCGTGCCCCGCACCAACGCCGCGACTCTGAACTTGGAAACTGACGAACGGCCGAAGTTGGTCGTCGAAGATGCCACCGGGTTCGCCGAAACGCCCGAGCCGCTGAATCGCAAATTCGAGATCGCCTCCGCTCGGGGTTCGACGAGCGTCTCGTTCGCGAAGTTGTGGCCTTGGATCGCGATCGCGATCGGCGTCGCCGGATTCGCAGTCGGGTTGGCCTCGCTACTCCGGGGGTAATTGGATTGCGAACGAAAGCAGGCCGGGGGTCGATCCCCCGGCCTGCTTCCATTTCGCTATGATTTAGTTCCGGCCTTTGCGCTCGTCTTTCTTATCATCTTTCTTGTCATCTTTCTTGCCGCCGGGGAAGCCACCGCCACCGGAGCGACCGCCCATATTCCCGAATTGGCTATAACCGCCTCCGGCGGTGTAGCTGCCTTTACCTTTATCTTTCGCGTCGCCGCCGCCGAGGGAGCTCTTGGTGCCGCGAAGCCATTCTTCGGCCGTCAGGAATCCATCACCGTTGAGGTCGCGATCCAAGAATTCATCGACCGCCTTCGTTGCGGTGCGCCATTCGTACAAGCTCACTTGGCCGTCTTCGTCTTTGTCGATGCTGGCGTAGGGGAAGTCTTTGGGCAGTTTGCCAAACCGATAGACGACCGGCCGTTCGATTTCCGGGTCTTCGATCTTCGGATCGCTGCCACCACCGCCGGGATAGCCACCGCCGCCACCGGGATAGCCACCTCCGCCACTGGGGAATCCGCCGCCACTACCACCGCCTTGGCCACCGGTGGCCGCAGCGAAATAGGTTTTGTATTCCGAAGCATCGATAGCACCGTCTTTGTTCGAGTCGTATTGATCGAATACCGGTTGGAGGCGTTGCGAGGCTTCCTCACGAGAAATCTTCCCGTCGCCGTTTCGATCAGTTCGTTTGAACATGGCCTCCGGATCCACGTTACCGAAGCCGCCGCCAAAGCCGCCACCGCCGCCGGGGAAGCCACCGCCAGCTGAAGGTGTCGTGCTACCGGGGGCACCGACGACGATGGGCTTATCGCCGCCGCCAGAGCCGACGGAAACGACCATCGGAACTCCGCTTCCGGGAACCGGTGCTGGGATCCCGCCACCCGGAGGGGTGTAGCCACCGGGGCCACCTTGACCGCGACTGGCGATCCGTTGGGCCATAGCGGTTTGAAACATCGTCTTAGTCAGGATTCCATCCGCCGGCATTTTACCGCCGCCCATCTGAACCATCATTTTGGCTTGCGGGTTCTTGTTCAAATCGACGCTGTCCGCGCCGCCGCTCATGCGGTTCCACAATGCTTCGGGATCCATTTGCGGACGCCCGCCACCGCTGCCGTCAGGACGCTGAGCCAACAGATCCGTCGAGTCGATGGCGACGAGGCCACCGAACAAGGCGATGATGAGCAAGCTTCTGGTTCGCATAAGTCACCCCGGGGGGAACGGACTCAGTCTCTTCAGGCAATCATAACGGATAGTCGGGATCGGGTCATGCGGAACTCCCGCAAGTCTCATTTCCTTCTCATGCGAGCGAATCATTTCCCGGTCGGCTCCGGAGTCGGATCGTCGTCGGGCGCCTTGCGTCGCACGGCCCGCGACAATCCGTACCCCGCCCCCATCGCCAACAGCACGCCGAGCGATCCGGTGCCCAAGAGGAGAAAATCGCGGCGGTTCAGCTCCAACGCTGAACGCGGTTCCTCATCGACCGGCGCCGGCATCGTCACCAACTCGACGTTGATCTCGTCCGGTAGGCGCTGCTGCGGCGCTACGGCCACCGGCACGTGGGGTTGGGTCTTCGGTTTCGCCGGAACCGAAGTCGATCCGCTCCGAGGCGCGGTCGGTTTGACATCCGTCGGGCTTTTCGGCCTGATCGGCTTGGAAGTCGGTCCGGCCAGAACCGGCGAGGGCACGGGGGCGTTCGCTTTCGTGGCCACTTGCATCGCCGCGCGGGCGTCGGCCGGGAGTTCGAAGGCGCTTTCCGATTCGAGCCATTGTTGATACGCCGGCAGCACGGGAACCTTGGCGGCGCTCGCCGCGCGCTCCGGCAAATACAGTTTCAGCGAATCGGCCGCGTCCTTCGGTGTCTGCGGGCGCGCGTCGGGCTTCTTCTCCAACAATTTCGCCACGGCCGCACTCAGTCCCGCCGACACGCCCGGCACCAATTCGGCCAGTATCGGCGGCTTCTCGGTGGCGTGCTTCACCATCTGCGCCATCACGTTTTTATCTTGGTACGGCGGCCGCCCGGCAATCAGGTGGAACAGCACGCAACCGAGGCTGTAGATGTCGGCGCGGATATCGGCGCTGCGGGCGTCGCGGGCTTGCTCCGGGGCGAGGTAATCCGGTGTGCCGAGGAGCGCCCCTTCGCCCGTGAGTTGCAAATCCTGCGTGGCGGGGGAATCTTCATCGAACAATTCCCGGCCGAGACCGATGTCGAGGATTTTGATCGTGCCGTCGAGCGTGGTATCGGTTTTCGAAGCCGGGATACCGGCCGTCGGGGCGACCATCAAGTTCGCCGGTTTCAAGTCGCGGTGCACCATGCGCTTGTCGGCGAGGTGCTGTAGGCCCAGCAAAGCTTGGTACACCACGCGGACCGCCTCGGGCGGCGGGAGTTTTTTGCGCCGCACGAGCACTTCGTCGAGGGTTTCCCCGTCGAGGTGCTCCATCACGATGAAGTTCGCCCCGCCGGCTTGGCCGAGTTGGAAGGCACGCACGACGTTGGGATGGTCGAGTTGCGTCAGCAACCGGCCTTCCCGTTGGAAGCGGTTGAGGGCGTGTTGATCCCGCGATTTGCTCGACGGCAGCACCTTCAGCGCGACGACTTGCCCCGAGGAATGCACGGCTTTGTAGACGCCGGCCGTCTGCCCGCTGCCGATGCGGTCGAGGATGACGTAGCCGCCGATGTAGAATCCTTCCGATCGGCCGCGTTGAATCAGGGCCGCTTGGTAGTCGGTGAGGAATTGCTTCTTCACGAGGTATTTGCGGAACGATTCCACGTCGCCGTCGGCGGCGCCGCGCGACTCGGTTTCCCACCCGCTGCGGATGCCGGGGACTTCGTCCTCGCGCACGAGCTTGCTTTTGCCGAGGGCGGCGCAATATTCGGTCACCGTAGCGGTGGGAGTGGCCATGGCAGCAGCGGCTCCGGGAGGGGTTGTGAATCGCGGAGTTCGTATTGGAACCGGGCCAATCCGAAATCCGAAATCCCAAATCCGAAATCAGCTTAGCTCACCCTTGGCGGCGGAGGCGCTTTTGCGGATCGACTTCGAGCACACCGAACGCTTGTTCGTGCCGGACGACGATCTGCCGCAGCGATTCGATCAGGCGCTTGGCCACGAACGGATTCATCACCAGGCGGTGCGTCAGGTGGATCGGTTCCATGCCGCCGGGGATCATGATGCCCGTGTGCAGGCCGACGTCCATCAGGATTTCTTCGGTACTGCTGCTGAGGCTGAGGCGGAAGAAGTTGCAGTAGACGGGCTGCATCTTCGAGACATCGACTTGAACCGACACTTGCGTCGGTTGATTGGGGGCGGCGGTCAGCGGGGTCACTTCGTCGGCCATGGCGAACTCCTGTCGGTTGCTCCGGCGAAGCCCGCCGCGCGGCGTGGCCATTGGCCGGGAAAGTTAATCGATGCCGGGCGCGAAGCGCCGCGGGCGGGTCGGACTGAAACCAATTTACGAAAAGGTGTGTCCACTGTTGAAAATTGCCGAACCCGCGCTTGCATTCGCCCGCGCGCGAGGTTCTGATGATCACCGGCTTCAGTCGTTCTCCCCGGCCACATGGCCCGAGCGCGAATCGCGTTCGTCATCACGGACCCCCGCGGAGGCGGGATCATGGGGATGGCCACGGATTTCTTCGACCCGACCGCGCGCAACTCGCGGGCGCGCCTCGCCGTCAGCGTCGAGCTGATGCGCGAACTCTCGCGCTACGCCGACCCGGACGAACTCTACCACGTCTTCTCCCGGCGGATGAATCAGCTCTACCCCACCGCCCGCCAACTCACCGTCAGCCGGCGCGGCCTCGACCGCCCGCAGTTCCGCGTCCAGCGATTCAACCTCTGGAAACACGCCGTCAACCCGCACCGGCAACCGGAGAAGCTGCCCATCTACGGTGGCGGCCTCATCGCCGAGATGATCCACGAAGACCAACCGCGCGTCATCGACGAACTCGAATTGCACCCCGGCGACCCGGCCTGCGAATTCTTCGGAGGCCAGCGCTCGCTACTGGCGATCCCGATCTTCGAAGGCGGCACCGCCACGACGATGGTCATCGTCAGCCGCGAAGCGCCCTCGGCATTCGCACGGGAGCAAATCCCCGAGCTCGTCTGGCTCAGCAA
>JBBRUN010000019.1:0-22793 GCA_038247765.1 Gemmatales bacterium
ATCTTGGCGTCGGCCCGGCGTTCGAGCCAATGGTTCAACGCACTCCCGCCGGCGGCGACGACCCCGGCCCCCACGAGTGTATGCAGCAGCAATTCGATTTTGAGGTCGGGTGCGGCACCGAGCAAGAAGCCGACGGCGACCGTGACGAGCGCCATGGTGGCGATGCGCGGCTTGCAAAGCTCGGCGTAATCCGCGAGGCGACTGCGCATGGTTTCGGGATAACCCCGGCGGATCGCGGTGGGCGATGCCAATATCGCGGAACGGAAGTCGGCCACGCTCGGCACGGCGGTACTCATCGGGTTTCGCTCTCTGTTAATGTAAGACTTTCATCCCGCATTCGGACTTCGCCCGCTTCTTCATCGATTGCGACCGCAGCTTGCCGGCGGCGGATCCGCACGGCCAGTGCCACCGACGAAGCCAAGATCGCGGTGCCGATGAGCACGTGCAGCGACCGGATCGCCGCGGCATCTTCGGTGATGCGGCGGGCCATCGGCGCCACATCGCCTTGCGACCCCATCGCGGCGAACTTGCCGAGGTAGGCTTCGACGCCGAGGATCAGTTGCGCGGCGAACAGCAGCAGCAGATGCCAGATGCCGAAGCCGAGCACGCGCCGACCGGCGGGGGTGGACAGCGCCCGCGTCGCGAGCCAGACGCCGAGGCCGACGACCGCGAACGCCGTGAGGATGTGCAACCGTTGCGCGAGGGGGTCGGCCGTGTGCCGGACGACGACGCCCCAAATCAGTTGGACGAACACCACCGCAGGCAGGGCGAAGGCAAGCCAGCCGAGTCGCCGACGTTCGAACTCCGGCAGTTGCCGCTCGGGTGCCGGCGCCGCCGCGAGGACGGGGACGCAGCACAGCGCCGCGAAGACGACCTGCGCAAAGGTCCCGTGGATCTGCGTGAGGAGCGGCCCGACGAGTTGATCGAGGTAAACCCGGTAGCCGCCGAGCAACCCTTGGGCCATCACGCAGACGAGCAACCAACCGCAGAGAGCCCGCACCCACTTGCCGGGCTGATTCGTGAATAAGTGAAGCACCCCGGCGAAGATGACGCAGAGCGCGAAGACGCCGGTGGCGAGACCGGTGACTTCGGGAAAAAGTTCCGGCGGCGGTACGTCGGCCAAGCCTTTCGCCAGCGCGACCTGCCGTGCGGCGCGGGCGTCCGATGCGGTGTGCATCTCGCGGTGGAACGAGCCGTACACCGCGAGCAACAACGCGATCGCGATGAGGCCGTAGCCGCGTTCGAGTTTTTTCGGGCCGCTCCACCACGCGGCGAGCGCGAGGATCGACGCCAGCGCCCCGACCGTGAACCCGGCCGCGCGGTGCGTGTGTTCGAGCAGGAAGCCGCGGTGCTCTTCGAGGTTGTATTTGTGCCCGTTGACGATGAGGAACCATGGCTCCGTCGGCCAGACCGGGTCGGCCATGCCGGCCCGGAACGACGACGTCAGTGCGCCGAGCGTCAGCAAGACGATGGTGGCCAACAAAGTCAGGATGGCCAAGACTCGCACATAACCGGCGATGGGAGCTTTCATTTGTGGACTCCCAAATCGGTGGGGAGCTTCGCCGGATAGGGCAGCGCCCGTAGGAAATTCACGAGGTCGGCGACTTCTTCGTCCTTCAAAATCACGGCGGGCATGTTCGCCGGTTTGATGCCGTGCTTCAGCGTCCGCCCCAAGTCGGCCGGTTCGCGGCCCCAGCGGTATTCCGGCTGCGTCAAGTCGGGTACCTTGTTCGGCAGGCCCCACACGTCGTAGCGGTATGTCGGCGTGCGGCCGTAGGCTTCGTGGCAGCTCAGGCAGGCGTTGTTGGCGAACAAGCGATGCCCACGGCGAACGGAATTCGCCAGAGCCGCGCCGTCGAGTTCCGGTTGCGAATGCTCCGCCGCCGGGGTTTGCGCTTCTAGCCAGTGGCGATGGGCCTTCCCGGCCGCCGTCCGGGCCCCCGCGTTCACATCGGCGATGTCGTCTTCGGAATCGGGGTGAAGGCCGCGGATCAACGCTTCTTCGGCTTCGCCCCGGATGCTCAGGTGAATCGCATAGGCGGCCAGCGCATCGACGCCATCGTCCGGTAGCAGGTCGAACAGCGGCATCGACGTGCCGGGAACGCCACCGCGGATCACCCGGCGCAGATCGTCGACGCGCGGCTTGCCGTTCTGCGCGATCCCGGTCGTCCGTTTGAATTGCCCCCGGCGGAAGTCGCGCGGATACGGGAACCCGGCACCGATGCCGTGCCCGTCGCCGGTCGTGCCGTGGCACGAACTGCACCGCACGCGGTAGCTCGCGCTCCCCTTCGCCAAAGTTTCCGCATCGAGTGGCAAGCCACTGACAGCGGCGATCCCTTCGGGCATCGTCGGCGCCGCCGGGGTGCCGAAGAGGGCGTCGAGGGTTTGTTTCAACTGCTCCCGCTTGGCGGCGGGGATGTCCGACGGCACCACCGCTTTGGCTCCGCGCTGCGGCAACCCCCCGAGGAACTCGTCGATCTTCAACGGATCGGGCGCCGCGGTCGGTTGGTCGGCCGGCGGCGTCAGCACGACGGGGTCGGCCCGCGCGGCGTAGCGCAGGTGGGGGTCGTACCCGTCGGGCGGAGTGGAACCGCAGCCCAGCGGCAGCCCGGAAAGTACGAAGGCGAGGCACAATCCGGTTCCCCGGATCGCGGCCCCGCCCCGATGATTGCGTTCGCTTTTCAACATGGTCGCCGCGGTTCTTACAGCACCCCGAGGTGGCGGGTGAGGAAGTCGGTGAGGATGAACAAGAACATCAAGAACGTCCAAAAAATACTGGCCGCGGCGACGAGCCAAGTCAGTTTGTCGGCCGAGCGGAGATCCATGAAGAAGTACGCCAGCACACAAGCTTGAACCGTCGACACGGCCAAGCTCGCAACCACTTTCGTGGAGCCGAGATCGGAAAAGCCGACGAACAGAGCCAACAGGGCCAGCCCGGCTAGCACGAAGAACGTGACGAACGATTTCGCGTCCGGGGTCGCTTCGTGGTGAACGGATTCTTCTTCGTGCACCGCGGCATGCGGATTATGGGACATCGCGAAACTCCGGTTAGTGTCCGCCGTGGGAGAGGCCGATGGCCATCTTGAACTGTTCGATGGCTTGGCTGGAGGTATGCGGCCCGCAGAGGTACAACAGCGGCAGCAGGAACATCCAAACCATATCGACGAAGTGCCAGTACAGGCTCATGACTTCGATGTACACGTAACGCGACTTGTGCGCGAAGAAACCGCTGCGGGCGAGGATCAACTGCCAGGTCAGCAGCCCGATGCCGATGATCATGTGCAGCACGTGCAGGCCCGTCATGCTGTAGTAGAACATGAAGAATAGCATCACCCGGCTCGGGTCATAGTCTTTGTGCGCTTCGCCTTTGAAGTGCTCCCGCTTCAACGCCTCTTCGAGGGCGATGTCGAACTTCGGCACGGCCACTTCGATCTCGACTTCCTTGCCGTTCTGTTCGACCTTCTGCTTCTGCATCACCTTCGCCGTCCCCGGCATCAAGCCTTCCTCGTAGTCGAGGTAGTATTCGCGCGCCTTCAACCCGAGGAACGCCGAGCCGAGGACGATCGTCAAAAGCAGGTTCCGCACCAGCCCGCCTTGATTGCCGACGTACGCGGCGCGGATGGCGAGGGTGATCGTCAAACTGCTGGCGAGTAGCAAGAAGGTATTCACAGACGCGATGCCGACGTTCAGCGCGGCGCTGCCGGCCTCGAAGTCTTTCGGGTACCAAATGCGGTAGGCGGTGTAGGCGCAGAAAACTCCGCCGAAGAACAGCACTTCCGTGACCAGGAACAGCCACATGCCGAAGCGCACGGTGGCGAGTTGCTGGCCCATGTTGTTGAAGTGGTGGGCGACCGGGCCCTCCACGGTGCTAGCTGCCATGGGTTGCCTCCTTCGGAGTCGTGCCGACGAGATCGGGATCTTCGTGGACGATGTCGTGGATCTTACCGTCGTTCAGCGGGATGATCTTCAACCCGTCCGCGACGGCGTATTCGTACGGCCCGAAGTAAACCTGCGGGGTCGTTTCGAAGTTGTGCGGCGACGGCGGACTGCTCGTCTGCCATTCCAGCCCCGTGGCTTTGAACGGGTTGTTCCCCGCGGCTTTACCGGCGAACAGCGAGTAGCCGAGGTAGAAGATCGGCATCAGGTAACCGATGCCTTGGACATAGGCTGCGGCGGTCGACAGCACGTTGTAGATCTGGAACTCCGGCGGGTAGTTCGGGTAGCGGCGCGGCATGCCCAAGTAGCCGACGGCGAACTGGGGCAGGAACGTCAGCGCGAAGCCGACGAGCATGACGATCGCGGCCAAACGGCTCCAGAAGTCGGAGTACATCTTGCCGGTCATCTTCGGCCACCAGAAGTGGAGGCCCGCCTGCCAGGCGAACATCATCCCGCCGACCATCGTGTAGTGGAAGTGGGCGATGACGAAGTACGTATCGTGCAGGTGGATGTCGGTACCGAGGGTGCCGAGGAACAGCCCGGTCACGCCGCCGATGGTGAACAGGATGATGAAGCCGAGGGCGAAGAGCATCGGCGCCTGGAAGGTGATGCTGCCGCCGTACAGGGTCGCGGTCCAGTTGAAGACTTTGATGGCCGAGGGCACGGCGACGAGCATTGTGAGCAGGGCGAAGACCATGGCGAGGTAGTAGCCTTGGCCCGCGAGGAACATGTGGTGGCCCCACACGAGGAAGCCGACGACGGCGATACCGACGCTGCTCCACGCCACGGCCTTGTAGCCGAAGATATTCTTGCGGGCGAAGCAGGTCAGCACTTCGTTGATGACGCCCATCCCCGGCAGAATCATGATGTACACGGCCGGGTGGCTGTAGAACCAGAACATGTGCTGGAACAAGATCGGGTCGCCGCCGAGGTTCGGGTCGAAGATGCCGACGCCGACCATGCGTTCGACGGCGAGCATCGCCACGGTCACGGCGATGACCGGTGTACCGAGCAACTGGATGACGCTGGTGGCGTACATGGCCCAGACGAACAGCGGCAACCGGCCCCACGTCATGCCGGGGCAGCGCATCTTGTGGACGGTGGCGATGATGTTCAGCGCCGTCAAGATGCTGCTGAACCCGGTGATGAAGATCCCGAGGCCGGCGTACATGACGCTCGTGTGGCTGTATTTCGAACTGTACGGCGGGTAGAGCGTCCAACCGGTGTCGAGCCCGCCGACGATGAGCTGCCAGACGAAGAAGAGCGCCCCGGCCGCCCAGACGTAGTAACTGGCGAGGTTCAACTTCGGGAAGGCCATATCCTTCGCGCCGATCATCATCGGCACGAGGAAGTTCCCGAGCACCCCGGGGATCACCGGGATGAGGAACAAGAACAGCATGATCGTGCCGTGGGCGGTGAACGCCTTGTTGTACTGGTCGAGTTCGAGGATCGCCCCGGTCGGCGTGATCAGGTTGGTGCGAACCAAGCCGGCGGCGATGCCCCCGAACATGAAAAAGATCGACACCGACACCAAGTACATCAGGCCAATCCGCTTATGGTCGACCGTCAGCAGCCACGAGAGCAGGCCGTATTCGTGGTTGAGGTAGTGCTTGTGCTCCGGGTGTTTCTCGAACGAAACTTCCGGTTCCGGCAGCATCTGCGGGGTGTAATCGAGTCGGGCGGGTTCGAGCAGAATATCGGCCATTAGCGCGTCCCTCCTGTCGTGGGTGCGGGGACTGGGGGAACCGCCGGATCGGGGATGTTCGGCGCCCCGACGGGCGCCGGGCTCATCTCGGACCGGCTCGGCAAGTCGCCCGGCTTGAGCGACTTCAAATAACTGATCACGTTCAACAATTCCTCTTCGGTCACTTGGGCCCGCGTGTAGGCCGGCATGATCGGCTTCCACCCGTCGCGCACTTGCAGCATCGGGTTGCGGATCGAATTGCGGAGGTACGTGTCGTCGGCGACGACGGTCGACCCGCCCAGCAGCGCCCGCTTCGTATTGTGAATACCTTCGAGCGTCGGGGCCCGCGATTCACTTTCCCGATTGTGGCAGTTGATGCACTGCAATTTCAGGAAGAGCTTGCGGCCTTCCCATGCGGGCGAGCCGTCCACCGGGTTCTTGCCGTCGCGGACGCGGTAGAGGCCTTCGAGCCACGCCGCGTAATTTTCTTGGCTGAGGACGTGCACTTTCCCGACCATCTGCGAGTGCCCTTGGCCGCAGTATTGATCGCAGAACAGGTGGTACGAGCCGACTTTGATCGGTTTGTACCACGCGGTCGTGTAGCGGCCGGGGATGACGTCGAACTTGCTGCGGAAGGCGGGGATGCCGAAGTCGTGGATGACGTCTTCGCTGGTGCCCGTGATCTTCACGGCGACGCCTTCTTGCAGCGTGATCTCGTTGATTTCGCGGTGGCCGGTGGGATGTTGCACTTTCCACATCCACTGTTTGCCGACGACGGTGTACTCGCGGTCGGCCGTCTCGGCGGGGGGGTTGATGGCGTAGTCGTACTGGCGGACGCCCCACACGAAGAACGACAGGAAGAACATCAGCGGGATGATCGTCCAGAGGAACTCGAGTTTGTTGGAGCCGAGGATCCGTTTGGGGGCGACGCCGTCCTTCTTGGCGAAGGCGAAGCAGCAGTAGATCAAGAGCGCGTAGACGACGCTGGCACCCAAGGCGCTGACGCCCGTGATGTACCAAAAGAGCACGTCGTACTCTTTCGAGAACTCCGAGGCTTGCTCGGGCAGCAGCGGCGTATCCATGAACGCAAACATCAGGCGAGCCCCTGCGGGTGATCGGTCGAAATCGGTTCCGTCGGCAGAGTCAGTTTCGTTTCTCGCCGGGCTTTCCGCAGCGTCAGGTAGGCGATGCCGAAGATCAATAGCACGAACGGCGCGGCGACGATGCCCAAGATTCGCATGCTCGGTTTGTAGTGCCCTGACTTTTGATCGTAGGCCATGCACAGCTGCGCGAAGTAGTCTTTATTCGTCGGCGCGATGGTTCCCTGCGAGGCTTCGATGAGCGACAACCGCATCGTCGTCTTTTCGTAATAATCGCCGGACAAATACCGGGCTATTTTTCCGTCCGGCGTGATCAACATGATGGCCGCGGAGTGTTGGATGTCCCGTTCTTTCGAACCTTGCGGCCGGGGATTATTGCCGAGCGGGACGAGTTCGCCCCAGTCGTTCTCGACGCATTCGACACCGTCGGCGTTCTTCTCGACCTTGCGGTCGGCGACGATGAACGGATAGCCGACGGCGTTGGTGACGCGGCGGATCTTTTGCTGCGACTCGGCGACATCCGAAAACTGGCCGGAGCTCGCCGTGAGGAACCACCAGCCCGGCTCGTTGGGATCGCGGCCGTCGTACTGCTTCAAGTATTCTTCGCGTTTCTTGCGGGCGAGGGCGAACGGTTCGCGGGCATCGACGCTGAAGGTCACGACGTTGAACGCCCGCCCCGCCGCGAACTCGGGATCGGCGGCTTGGAGTTCCCGCAGCACTTTCAGCAAGCCGTTCAAAACCTCGTTGCACATCTTCGGGCAGCGGTAGTACGCGGGTACCAGAATCGTCGGCTTGCCGGCCATGATCGACCGCAGCGTCACCGGTTTATCGTCGTGGTCGTGGAAGACTTCATCGAGCGGAACCATGGCCCCCAAGTTTTGCTTGACCGTCAGCGGGCCGCGGGTGTTCGGGTCGAACTCGCCCGGCTTCGGGGCCATGCCGTAAGACCCCACATTCTGCGCGGCGGCGTGCGTGCCGGCGAACGCCAGCAGAGCCGCTGCAGAAATCGCGAAGAGCCGACGCATGGAAGATCCGATTAGTGGTTGTGGTTATGGGGGGCGTTTTTCGGCGGGGCCGGCGGTTCGGACGGGCCGCCGCGGCCGCCGGTGCTGAGCTTCGCTTGGCCAAGGGTGCCGATCACCGGCACGGCCGCACCCGTTTTGGGTTTCTTGGTAGTAGTCAAAATCATGATGGCGTCGTTAATGGAAATCTGGGCGATCCCCTTTTCTTTCGACACCCACTCGGATTCGAGCAGCGATTTCTTCCCGCTCGTCGGGTCCACGAAATTCTCCGGCAGGAAGTATTGCGGGTATATTTCGGGCGGGTTGTTGCCCCCTTCGGCCGGGGCGAAGCTGCGCAGGTACGGCGGATCGACCTGCGTTTGGCCGGGCCGGGTGTCTTCGACTTGCTTCATGTGTTCGAGGCGCGGCTGCGACACAGCCGTGTTCGCCTGGCCATCGACGGCGTGCGGATCGGTCGAACTGAT
The DNA here is from genome assembly GCA_038247765.1 of Gemmatales bacterium. Taxonomy (GTDB): domain Bacteria; phylum Planctomycetota; class Planctomycetia; order Gemmatales; family Gemmataceae; genus JALHQU01. Next base: position 8,207 of record JBBRUN010000019.1, read on the forward strand.
CCGGCCGACGCGCTCGTTGTAAGGCTTCTGCCCTTGGGCCGCGAGATTGTCTTGCGGCGACTTCACATAGGCGAAGACGCCCGTGACCACGAGGTAGGTCATGATCAGCACGAGCACGATGGCGATGGGAATCGCGACGATGCCCTTGACGCCGAAGGCGTCCGGTTCGTGCCCGACCGCTGCGGCTTTGTCGTCGAGTCCGGGCGGCGCTTCGCCGTGGCCCGCCGAGGCGCCGGTCATGGCGACCCACAACTGGTTCAACGGCGTTTCTTCGTGCGTCGGTTTCTGCGGCGTATCGCTCATGTCCATCTCCGTGAAAACTCCGCGTGCTCACGCAACGCGGCTCGCCCCGGTCTCAGTGGTGCTGTCCCCAAGTCGCCAAGAACTTGCCTTCGCTGTTGTTCACCAAAATCGGCGCTTTCGAGAGTTCCCGGCTGAACGCCAAGCCCCAGAGGCCGCCGACGCCGACGATCGCGGCGAACGCCATAATCACGTGCAGATTCCCGTGCTCGTGCGGCACGGCTGGCACGAGCCACCACACCACGTCCGACGCGCATACAATTAATAGCAGGGCGGTCATGCACTGCATCGCCTTCGGGTTCAGTTTGATCTCCCGGAATAGCAGCACGATGAATGGTGTCAGCCAGTGGAAGATCATTAAAAAGTAGGCGAGGTAGAGCCAGCCGTTCGGCTCGGTGCCGCCACCGCGCTTGATGTAGTAGGGGATTTCTTCCGGCAGGTTGCCGGCCCAGATCAGCATGTACTGGCAGAAACTGGCGTAGCTCCAGACCATCGTGAAGCCGAGCATCAAGCTGCCGATGTCGATGCGGAACTTGTCTTTGACGATGGCGAGGATGTCGGCTTGGCCGCGGGTCAGCGCGTAAAAGAGGAACGTGCTGAAGGCGAACGTCGTGAGGAACTGGTTCATGCCGAAGACGATCGGGAACATGCTCGATGCCCACGTCGGCTCGATCGACATGACCCAGTCGGTGGCGAAGAAGGTCATCAGCAGCGCCCAGACGATGATGCCGGGGGCGCTGAGGCCGACGAGTTTGCGCTTACTCGGTTCGTCGTCCTTGGCTTCGAAGCTCTTCGCCCAGCTCAGCAGCATGAAGCCGATCAGCCCGAGGATGCCGAAGTACACGAGGTACCGGCCGGGGACGCCGAGGGCCGAACCGGTGTGCCGGCTGAGGTAGTCGTGGATTTTGTGCTGGTTTTCGCGCACGGCTTCCGGCCGCATGTTCTGCACCACGGCCACTTCGGCTTCGTCGCGGGTGAAGTCGTCCGGGGTGCGGTTCTTTTTCGCTTCCGTTTTCGCCTGCATGATCTTATCGACCTTCTCGTCGAAGCCTTTCATGCCGGCTTTCTGGCTGTCGGTCGCGTGCAGCCACTCGTCGTTGGCCCACCAGTAGGGGGAATCCTTGCCGTGGCCGACGTACAAGCTCGCGATCAGCGGCAAGCCCAAGACGAACAGCACCGGCAGCGTGCGGACGGAGGCTTGGAAAATCCGGCGGAGGACGACGCCCCAACTGGCGCCGGTGACGTAGCCGATCATCATCAGGGCCAGCGAGCCGAAGGGGAGGCTCGACCAGAAGACGAAACCGCAGGCGTAGCTGAGGATGAACTCGCGGGCGCCGTGCTCGTTGCCTTCGGCGCCGGAGTTGATGAACCCGGCCACGAGGTAGACGGCGAAGCCGACGACGGCGGCGAGGAGCGAATAGAGGCGCACGGGGCCGACATCCACAACGGTCTGCGGGATGACCGGCATCGGCGGCGTATCGGTGTAGTCGTGATCGTGGTAGGTCGCGGCGGCGGCCATCAGTGTTTCTCCCCCGTCGCGTGCGCCGGCTTCGGCTTGTCAAGTTCTTTCTTCAGACCGTCCGGCAGGTCGGCCGCGTTCGCCGCTTGGCTCAGTTGCAGCGCCCGGACATACCCGACGACGCGCCAACGGTCGGCCGCGTCCGGGATTTGCGTATCGTGCGACGCCATGCCGCCGTAGCCCCATGTGATGACTTGGAAAATGTAGCCGACGTTAGTGTCTTTGAGCGGTTGGACTTTCCCGTAGCGGTAGAAGCCGCGGGAGGTGCCCTGCGGGTTGCCGGTGTAGCTCGGTTCGGCCTTGGCGGTCTCTTTGTTGATGCTCAGTGTGGACCAATCCTTGGCGACGCCCTTGGGGTCGAGGTGGTACGACGGCGGCCGGAGGAAGCCGCGTTCCGGGATCTTGCCGTTGGCGTGCCCGGCCCCGCCGTGGCAGAGGGCGCAGTTCGCGTTGTACAGCACCTGGCCGCGTTTGTAGTCGGCTTCGCGGAGTTCGAAGGGGAACTCGTTCACGAAGTTGTCGTTGTTCGTCGGGGCGCCCGAGGGGGTCACCGTCTTGCCGGTCGGATCGACCGACGCGAGCCAAGCCGGATCGGGCGGGATCGTCTTGCCCGCGGGGGTCAGCCACGTCAGCAGGGAATCGTCCGATAGTTTTTGGTTGCGGTGGATGACGCCCGATTCCAGCGGCCGGACCGACTGGTTGTGGGCGAACATCGCGCTTTCTTCGTACGGCCGGTGCGCCGGTTGGTCGGCCATCTTTTGCTGGCAACCGACGGCGAACGCGAACACCGCGAGGAGTGGCAGGTAGCGTGTCATTACTCGGGCACCTCCGCGATGCTGTCCGGGTGCAGGGTGGCGAGGAACGTCTTCACGCCCGCGCCGTCGCCGAAGTTCGGGTCGGTCGATTCGATGCAAAGGAAGAAGCGATCCCGCGTCGCCCGCGCGAATTGCGGGACGTTGAAGACCGGGTGGTACGGCTGCGGCAATCCGCACAGGGCCAACAGCCCGAAGACGCCGCTGAGGCTCGCCGTGAGGACGAGCAGCGCCCACGTAATCGGAATGTACATCGGCCACGACCAGAACGGCTTGCCGCCGATGCTGATCGGGTAGTCGTACACCGTGATCCAAGTCTGCATCAGGAACCCGAAGGTCGCCCCGCAGAGGCCGCCGATGAACATGATCGCCCCGATTTCCGAGCGGGGGAAACCGAGTTCGTCGGCGACTTCGCCCACCGGGAAGGGGCTGTAGCCGTCCATGCGGGTGTAGCCCGATTCGCGCGCCTTCCGCACCGCCGCGACCAGCGCGTCGGCATTCGTGAACTCGGCCATGATCCCGTAGAGCGCGGGGACGGCGTTCGTGTGGGTGTCGCTCACTTGGCGTTCTCCATGACCGCGTGGCCGTCGCGCCCGCCCTGTTTGAAGGGCAAGAATTCCCGCATTTCGGTGATCGAAATCATCGGCAAGAACTTGATGAACAAGCAGAACAGCGTGATGAACAGCCCCACGGAGCCGACCATGATCGCGTAGTCCCACTCGGTCGGGGCGTAGCGGCCCCAAGCCCCCGGCGTATGATCCCGCGACAGCGTGATGATGATCACGTAGCGTTCGAACCACATGCCGATGTGCACCGAGCCGGCGACCAAGAACAGGAGCAGTTCGTTCGTCCGCACCCGCTTGATCCAGAGCAGTTGCGGGATGATGGTGTTCGTGGTGATCAGGCACCAGTAGCTCCACCAGTACGGGCCTTCCCAGATCCGCTGGTAGGTCGTCTCCCATTCGTAAAGCGAGTGGCTGTACCACCCCATCCAGAGTTCGCAGAAGTAGCCGAAGCTCACGAGCAACCCGGTGGCGATCATGACCTTCGCGCAGAGTTCCATGTGCTTGTCGGTGATGAAATCTTTCATGCCGTAGTAGTGCCGCAGGGGCACGGCGAGCCAGACGACCATCGCGAAGCCGCTGAAGATCGCCCCGGCGACGAAGAACGGCGGGAAGATCGTGGCGTGCCAGAGGGGCACGATGGCGACGGCGAAGTCGAACGACACGATGGTGTGCACGCTGAACACCAGCGGGGTGCCGAGGCCGGCGAGCAGCAGGTAGAGTTTTTCGTAGCGGCGCCAGTGGTACGCCGAACCGCGCCAGCCGAGGGCGAGCATGCCGTAGGCCATCCGCTGGAGTTTGTGCTTGGCGGTGTCCCGCAGGATGGCGAGGTCGGGGATCAAGCCGACGTACCAAAATACCAGCGACACCGTGAGGTACGTCGATACCGCGAAGGCGTCCCACATGAGCGGGCTGCGCGGCTGGGGCCACACGGCCATGTTGTTCGGGAACGGGAAGAGCCAATAGCCGAGCCACGGCCGGCCCATGTGTACGAGGGGGAAAATCCCGGCGCACGACACGGCGAAGAGGGTCATCGCTTCGGCGAAGCGGTTGATACTGGTACGCCATTTCTGGTGCATGAGCAGCAGGATCGCCGAGATCAGCGTGCCGGCGTGGCCGATGCCGATCCACCAGACGAAGTTGACGATGGCGAGGCCCCACGCGACGGGTTGGTTGATCCCCCAGACGCCGGTACCCATGTAGAAGAGGTACGCCAAGCCGACGACCAAGCCCTGCAGCAGCATGAAGCCGAAGAGGAACCACATCCACCAAGCTTTGGGTGTGCTGCCGCCGATCACGACGTCGGCGATTTTGTCGCCGAGGGTGACGGTATCGTGGTTCCCCCCGAGCAGCCCTTCCGGGTGCGGCGGGAAAATCTCATTCGGGATATGGCCGCGGGTGGCCGGTTCTGTCACGGTTGCCATGTGCGGTTAGGCCCCCTGCGGCATGTTTTTGTTCGGGTTGCGGATCGCCGCCAAGTAGCTGGTCCGCGGCATCGTGTTCAGTTCGGCCAAGAGGCCGTAGTTGTGGGGCTCGGCCTTCGCCTTGATGACTTCGCTGGCGTCGTCGTTGAGGTCGCCGAAGGTGATGCACTGGCTCGGGCAGGCCTGCTGGCAAGCCGTGACGATGTCGCCGTCGAGGATCTTCGGCCGGCCGAATTTGTCTTCGGTCGGCTTCCGCATCTCGTTTCCGGCTTTGTCGAGCTTCGGCTTGCCGGCATCGTCCAACAAAGGTCCGCTGCGGTTCTTCCACTCGCGCTCAACTTCGATCTCGGCGTTGCGGATGCGCTGGACGCAGTAGGTGCATTTCTCCATGACGCCCCGGGTGCGGACGGTCACTTCCGGGTTGTTCAACAGCTTCAGCGAGCCGGTGTCGTAGTCGGTGTACTGGAGGAAGTTGAAGCGGCGGACTTTGTACGGGCAGTTGTTGCTGCAGTACCGCGTGCCGACGCAGCGGTTGTAAACCATGTCGTTGAGGCCGTCGGCTCCGTGGACGGTGGCGCCGACGGGGCAGACCACTTCGCACGGGGCCTTTTCGCACTGCTGGCACGGCACCGGTTGGAAGTGCGTGCGGATGGCCGACGATTCCTTGATCTTCTCTTTGCGTTTCTCCGGGCCGATCTTGGCGGCGCCGAGTTCGTCGCTCATCGTGGCGTGGCCGGGGATGCTGAAATAGCGGTCGATGCGGATCCAGTGCATGGCCCGGCCGCGCATCACTTGGTCTTTGCCGACGACCGGGATGTTGTTCTCGGCGACGCAGGCCAAAGTGCAGGCGCCGCAACCCGTGCAAGATCCGAGGTCGATCGTCATACCCCAGCGGCGGTAGGACTTGGTGGCTTCTTCGCCGTTGACCGTGATCGGGTTGACGAGATAGAGGCTGAGCTTCTTGAGGCGGGCGTCGTGACCTTTATGGTCGTGGTCGCCGCCGCCGTGGTCGCCGTGATCGTGGGCGTACGGGTGTTTCAATCCGTTGAGCTGGAAGTTTTCGATGGTGCCCGGCGTGAGCATCCGGATCTCTTCGAACTCCGCGGCGGAGGTCGGCGGGATCTGCGCGAAGTCTTCGTCGTTCGTGTACTGCTCGATGCTGGCGTGCCGAACCGGTCGGCGCGATTCCATCGCGGCGTGGGCACCGGCGACGGCGAGCGTGTAGCGTTCGCCCGTGCGGCGCATTTCGGTGACCGGGGCATTCCAGAGGCCGTCGGTCGCCCGCAGTTTGTAGCTGTCGAAGCCGCGTTTATCGCCGACTTTCCCGGCCCGCTCGCGGCCGAGGCCCAAGTGCAACACGACGACGTTGTCGGCCATGCCGGGTTGGACGTGCACCGCGACTTTGAGTTTCCGCCCGCCGACGGTCAGTTCGGCGATGTCGGTTTCGGTCGAGCCGCGTTCGCCGCCAGTCCAGGCGAAGTTCTGCGTGAACTTGAGCTCGTCCGCCGTGCGGGGCGACACCATCGCGGCGTTGTCCCACGTCAGGTTCGTCACCGGTTTCGGCAGCTCTTGGAGCCAGCCGTTGTTGGCGAATTTGCCGTCGAACAGCACCGGGTCGGGCCGGAATTGGATTTCGAGCTTGTCGATCGCGGCTTGGGTGAACCCCGGCGCGGCGAGTTTGTCGAGCTTGACTTCGCCGAGGTCGGCGCTCTTGAGTTTCGGAAAGTCGGCCTTCGATTCGATCAGCACGCCATCGCGGAGCGACTTCTCCCAATACTTGGCGAACGTCAGTGGCACGCCATCGACTTTGGTCTCGCCGATCTTCTTGTCGGCGAATGCTTTCTCCCAGGTGTCTTTCACGAGAGCCATAGCTTCGGAGATCGGGAATTCGATCGCCGTCGCCAGGATTTCCAGCAGCGACTTGCCCTTGTACAGAGGGGCGATCAGCGGCTGTTGGAGACTCGCCGTGCCGTCGTGCCCGCGGACGTCGCCCCAGGCTTCCAGGAAGTGAGCCGCGTTGATGTGCCAGGTGGCGTACGGCACGGCCGATTCGTCGAGGTACAAGCCGTGGTGGAAAACGCCACCGGCCTTTTTGGCTTTGACGGCGTCGAGCGCTTTGGCGAATTCCAGATCGGCGGGGGCGTCGTATACCGGGTTCACGCCGGACATCAGCAGCGTGTGAACTTTGCCGGCGTTCATCTCGGCGACGAGCTTTTTGAAATCGTCCGCGGCATCGCCGGTGACGCCATCGAGCGGCGGGATGTACTTGACCGGGGCGTGCCCGGCCTTGATTTTCAAGTTGATCGCCGCAGTCAGGATGTGGACGGCGGGCGATTGGTGCTCCCCGGCGATGACGGCGCAGTGGCCGTTCTGCGCCAGCAAATCGGCCGCGAGCGGCGCGATCCACGCGAGCACTTCGGCCGGCAGGGTACCCGCCGTGACACCGGTGATTTTCAATTCGACCGCGAGAGCCCGGGCGAAGGATTCGATTTGGCTCGGCTTCAACGGCAGGCGGTGATCGGCGACGGCCCCGGTGCTCGTCAACGCCCCTTCGACGACGTAGAGCCGGTTCATTCCGGAGGTCGCCTCGGCGATGATGGCTTCCCACTTCGGGTGGAAGTGCGTCTTGTCGTCCGGGTTATCTTTGGCGTGCTTTTCTTCCAACTCTTCCGTCGCGTCGATGGTGCTGACGCGCCGTCGGGCACCGAAATCCTTGGCGTAGCGGACGCTGCCGGGGCCGCTGAGGAAGTCGGCGTCGAGCGACAGCACCACGTTCGCTTCGCTGAAATCGTAGATCGGTGTGACGTTCTTACCGAAGGCCGCGAACAGTCCCTTGCGGGAATTCGAGTTGCCGATGGGTTCGTATTGGATCCACTTCGCGGCCGGGAATCGCTTCAGGAAATCGTCCATCAATCGGAGGATCGTGGGCGATGTCGTCGATTCCGTGAGCAGGCGCACGCCTTCGCCCCGGTCGGCCAATGACTTCTCGGCTTGGCGCGTGAGGATCTCTTTGAATGCGGCGATGGCCTTGTCGGCAGTGGTGGCGGTTTCGCCCATCCGGCAGGCTTGCGAGCGATCCGGGTCGTAAAAACTCAGCGGCGCCGCGAGGGCCGACAGGTCGATGGCACCTTCGCTGCTCGGGTGGTTCGGATTCCCTTCGCATTTGATCGGCCGGCCTTCGACGCTCTTGACGATCAACCCGAGTCCGACGCCGTTGGCTTGCGGCATCGCGGTGGAAAAGAACAGCGGCACGCCGGGGGTGATTTGATCCGGCTGCACGACGTACGGCACGACCTTCCGCTGCGAGGCGGGCTTGAACGACGGATTGCAACCGACGGCCCCGGCGAGGGCCACGGAGGCCCCCATCAGCGCCAGGAACTGCCGGCGGCTGACGGGATCGACCCATTCGGCGGCATCTTCCGGGAACTCGTTCTGGACCATCTCGCGGAACTGCGGCGTGTCCATCCACTGATCGACCGATTGCCAGAACTCGGGTTCGGCGGTCGCAGTCGAGCTCGCGTGTTCGGGGGCCATTCGCAAATCCTCGTCTAGCAGTGGTCGGTGGTCAGTAGCCGGTGATCAGATGGAAAGTCATGGCACTTTTGATCACTGACCACACCAATGGACCTTTCGGACTTTGAAACCCGGATGAAACCGCACCGTCTTAACTCACCACTGACCGCTGACCACTACCGATGGCAAATGGAACAGTTCGTCAGCACGCTCGCTTCGCGGATCATGTGATCTTTTTTCAGCTCTTGTCCCAAGCTCGCCTGCGTGTGCGGCTGGCCCGTCGCTTTATTTTCCACCATCGACGGCTTGAACAACATGTTGGTGATTTGATCCGTCGGCCGGAGGTTCTTCTCCGGGTTGCGGTGGCAATCGAGGCACCATTCCATCAGCAGCGTCTTCGATTGGAAGACCAAGTTCATTTGGTCGATCTGCCCGTGGCACGAGACGCAACCCACCCCCTTGGCCACGTGGATGCTGTGGTTGAAGTAGGTGTAGTGCGGGACGTTGTGCACCTTCGTCCAAGCGATCGGCTTGCCCTTGGCGTAGCTTTCCCGCACCGGCTCGAGCAGGTTCGCCGCCGTCCACATTTGCTGGTGGCAGTTCATGCAAGTTTTGGTCGGCGGAAATCCGGCCGAGGCCGACTTTTCGAAGGCCGTGTGGCAATAGCGGCAATCGATGCCGAGTTGCGAGACGTGGTGCTTATGGCTGAACGGCACCGGCTGCTCGACGACTTCGCGCGTGCCGGTGGTGTAGTCGCTGCGGAAGATCGCGGCCCCGGCGATGCCGCCGCCCGACAGCAGCAGCGGCAGACCGAGCAGGGTCACCCGGGCTAAGACGTTCATCCCTTTGGGGAAAACCTGGGCCATGGCTGGCTCCTCGATGCGGGATCCGGCGAATCTCAAACAACGACCGCGGTCAAAGAGGCAAAGGCAGCGACGGCAGCGAATCTTCGAACACGTACTGCATGAAGCGGTACGACGCCACCGCCATACCGGCGCCGGAGCCGCCGTAAAACAGGCCGAACCAAGCGAGGTGCTGGCCTTCTTTGCCGGCCCGCCAGCCGAGGGCGATGCACGCCATGGCCATCGCGGAGGCGACCGAGCCGATGAGCAAACCGAACGGGTACCACCAGAACACCAAGCAGGACCAGATGCCTAAGCACATCGAAGCCGTGGCGATGGCGCGCCGCGTCGTGTATGTGATCGGCGTAGTTTTTTGAATGGCGGAGGCGGCTGCGGGAGAGTGTTCCATGTTCGCTTTCGCCGTCGGACGATGAAGTTCCGTTCCGTGTGGTTAAGGTTTTAGAACCTCGGCCACGAGTGGACACCGCAATCAACGCAAAAAGAATACCGTTTCGCAAAGCATCCACAAAGTCTGAACCGCAAGGGGCAAAGCGGGGTTAACGGAACCATGAGGCCAATTGCCTTCCCGCTTTCGAGAATGATGGCCGCGCCGATTCCCGGATGCTGGAATCGGTGCGCGACTGCGACTCTCGATTGGCATCGGGCTTGCCCTACAATGCCGGAGTCGAACCCAATCGCCCCGCGGAGCATCCGATGTTCAAGTCCAGCAGTCTCGGTTTGGCACTGGCTTTCGCGCTCGTCGCCACGGCCGTGCGCGCCGACGAGGCGGCCAAAAAACCGACCAAGGACGAATGGCAAGCGGTCGTTGACAAAGCCGTCGCGGCGCTGAAGAAGAACCAAGACGACAACGGCGGTTGGAGCACTGCCAAAAGCATCGGCGTCACCGGCATCGTGACCAAGGCGCTGATCGATTGCGGCGTCGGCCCCGAAGCCGAGCCGACGGCCAAGTCGCTGAAATACATCGAGAGCTTGATCAACGAAAAAGAAGGCCACATCTCGGGGGAGAACCCGCGCGACGGCCTCAAAAACTACGTGACGAGCGTGAACGTCATGGCTCTCGCCGCGGCCAAAAAGGACGAAAAATACAAGAAAGTCATCGGCAATGCGGCGACCTACCTCAAGAAACTCCAGTGGGACGACGGCGAAGGCAAGAAGCCCGAAGACGAATTCTTCGGCGGGGCTGGGTACGACAGCAAATCCCGCCCCGACCTCAGCAATACGCAGTTCTTCATCGACGCCCTCAAAGACGCCGGCGTCGCCAAGGACGACGAAGCGTTCAAGAAGGTCGTCGTCTTCGTCAGCCGCTGCCAGAACCTCAAGAGCGAATTCAACACGCTGCCGTGGGCCGGGAAGATCAACGACGGCAGTTTCATCTACAGCGCCGCCGGAGGGGGATCGACCAAGACGAGCGACGAACCGGGCGCCGACCTGACGGGCTACGGCAGCATGACCTACGCCGGGGTGAAGAGCATGATTTACGCGGGCGTGGCTAAAGATGATCCGCGCGTGAAGGGGGCGCTCGTGTGGCTGAAGAAAAATTACACGGTCGAAGCGAACCCGGGGATGCCGCCGCAACTCGCGTCCCGCGGCCTGTTCTACTACTACCACACCATGGCCAAGACGCTCGATTTGCTCGGCGAAGACGAATTCGTCGACGGCAAAGGGGCCAAGCACGACTGGCGCACCGATTTGTTCCGGGCCATCGAAAAGAAGCAAACGAAGGACGGCACGTGGACGAACCCCACCGACCGCTGGATGGAAGGGGACCCGAACTTGGTCTCCGGGTACGTGCTGATGGCCCTGAGCTACTGCAAGCCCAAATGAGCCTCGGTCGCTTGCAGCAGGCCATCGACGACCCAGCAACCCCGGTAGTGCTGGGCATAGCGCTCGCGGCAGTGCAGCAAGATCGCCGGGTCTTGGCAACCGGCGTCTTCGAGGGCGTCGGCCAATTCGCCCATTGCGCCGAAGCGATTCGACCGGTACATTGCTTTCGCGATGCCGACCGCATCGGCGGTGCACCACTGGCTCGGGAAATGGGGCGGGCGGAATGGATTCGAGAAAACTTCGCGGACCAAGTCTGCGGAGTGGAGCGACCGGTGAACCCGGATCGTCGGCGGCACGATCTCATAAAGCGATTGATGAATCAGCCAGTTGAACCGATCTCGATCTTCGTCACGGACCGACTCACCGCCATTCCAAAGTTCCGGGTCGCGATTCAACAAAACACCGAGCCTTGAGATCTCGTACGATCGAACCTCGTAAGCGTTCGCCATGTTGTCGGCCATTTCCGCAACTTCCGCCAAATGTTCCTTCGGCAGCTCGCCATCGGCCACTCTTTCCGCTGCGTCGAGCATAGCCCGCTGCATCGAGTTCAAGCCCCGGTGCGCCCGGCGGGCGCAGCCCGCGTAATAGAGCCGTAGTTTCCGGGGTTGCTCGGGCGTGCTGTGGAAGCCGCGCATCGGGAACAGTTGATCGAGAAGGAGAACAGCATCGGCGGAATCGAGCCAATCCCGTTCGGTGAATTCGGTCGACGACATGGGCTGATCTGGGTTCGGGCCGAATTTGTGATGTGGAGTCTAGCGACACCACCCGGCATTGGGCAGTGGAAAGCGAATTCCATTCCAAGTACACTTCCGGCATGCGTGAAATCATTACCGACTATCTCCCCGATTGGCTCGCTGTCCTAACGATGCCCTTGGTCGCGTCAGGGCTCGTCGTCGGCTTCATGGGCGTTTCGGCACTGCTTTACATCTGGGCCGAGCGCAAAGTCTCGGCGCGGATGCAGGACCGCCTCGGCCCGACCCGCACCGGGCCGTACGGCCTATTGCAGTCCCTGGCCGACGGCATCAAGTTGATCGCGAAAGAAGACACGACCCCGACCGCCGCCGATCCGTTCCTCTTCAAGATCGCCCCGTATTTGGCCTTCTGCGCGACGTTTTGCGCCTTCCTCGCCCTACCCTTCGGCGATGATCTCGTCTCGCAGAATCTGTCGATCGCCGTGTTCTTCGTCCTCGCGGTGTTGTCGAGCGAAGTCTTCGGCGTGATGCTCGCCGGGTACGCCTCCGGCAGCAAGTGGTCCCTCTTCGGCGGCATCCGCGAAGCGGCGCAAGTCGTCAGCTACGAAGTCCCCCGGTCGCTCTGCGTCGTGGTGCCCATCTGCGTTTCGGGCACGCTGAGCCTGACCGTCATGGGTCAACAACAGACGGGTTGGTTCTGGAATTGGGCCGTCTTCCACGATCCGTTCAGCTTCGTGGCGTTCTTCCTTTTCTTCATCACGGCGACCGCCAGTTGCAAACGGGCCCCCTTCGACCTCGCCGAGGCCGAGAGCGAACTCGTCGCGGGGTTCCACACCGAGTACAGCGGCCTGCGCTGGAGCTTCTTCTTCCTCGCCGAATACGGCAGCATGTTCGCCGTCAGCAGCTTGGCTTGCTTGCTCTTCCTCGGTGGCTGGCACACCGGTTTTCTGCCCTTCGAACTGACCGACCGCCTCGGTTACTGGTGGGGCAACCTGCTGAATGCCGGAGTGATCATCGGCAAAAGTTCGACGCTGGTGCTCGTGATGATGTGGGTCCGCTGGAGCCTGCCGCGCTTGCGGATCGACCAAGTGATGATGACCTGCCTGAAGTATTTCCTGCCGATCTCGTGCGCGCTGGTGATCGGCGTCGGCGTCTGGCAACTCTATCTGGCGGCTGCCGTCGGCGAAGCGACTCGCTATCTGCTGGCGGGGGGCACGGTGCTGTTCGCCCTCGGTGTGGGCTTGAGCCTGTTGCGGCCGATTCCCGGCGATTGGAAACGGGCGTAATCGCGTGCCGACCGAAGCCTCTTGCGCCGCGCCGATTTTGGCGCGGTATAATCCCCCCTACCGCAACGACCCCGATATCCCGGAGGCTGCCGCCGTGCCCAGTCCTCTCCCCGGTATGGATCCTTACCTCGAACATTCGACCCGCTTCCCGGTGTTTCGCAAACATCTGATCGCGTCTCTGTACCAACTGCTGCTGCCCGGTTTGGTCGATCGCTACCGGGCGCGCGTCCACTCCCGGCAGTACGAATCGGAACTCGTGCTGTTCACCTCGGTGCAGAAGTTTCAGCACGAAGAGGAATACATCGAGATCCGCAGCCGGTCGGATGGCCGGCTCGTGACGCTGGTCGATGTCGTCAGCATCGCGAACCGGACGACGACGGCCGGGCGCGACGCCTACCTCGCGACCCGCGCGTTGGCCCACACCGAGAAAGCGGGTATTCTCGAACTCGATCTGGTGACGCAAGGCAAGCCGCCGCTCGGTTTCAACCGCTCCGATCTGCCACCGCACCATTACTTGGCCATCGTGTCGCGGGCGAACAATGCGACGACCCACGAATGCTTCCCGGCGAACCTGCGGCGCCGGTTGCCGAAGATCCGCTTGCCCCTCGCCACCGACGACCGCGATACGGTGGTCGATTTGCAGGTGGTCTTCGCGCGGGCTTACGAGCAAAGCCAACTCGAGCTACTGATCGACTACCGGACGCCGCTGCCGCCCGACGTGGCGCTCTCGACCGAAGATCGAGACTGGGCCGAAACGCTCGGCCGTGCCCACGGCGTGTGCTGATTCGCGCCTCGCACGGCTTTTCACGCCACGGGTTGAAGCTCGGGCAAACTTTCAGGCGGGAGCGTGCGAGTAGCCCGATTGCGCTCTAGATTCAATCTACCGCAACAGCGCTTCCGCTTAGCCCACTCCACCGCACGGTCCGGTACGATGTCCGTCCGATTCGCACCGACACCGGATTCAGCCACCCCGCGGAAAGAGTCGGCCCGCATTGAGCCGTTGCTCGATGCGGACTTATTGTCGGCATCGGCCTGGGAGGCATTGCCCGCTCGAGATCGCGACGATCTCGGGAGCGAGCCCTTCGCGGATCGTCTCGTGGCGCAACTCGTCGCGCGGCGGCTGCTCACCCCGTTTCAGGCGGATCACCTCACCGCGACCGGCTCGCCGAGCGGGTTGATCCTCGGCAATTACCGATTGTTGGACAGGCTCGACAAAACCTCGCCGGGGCTGTTTCGGGCCGAACATCGGCGGCTGAAATCGACGGTGGCGATCCAAGTCTTCCGGGGTTCGTCGCGGGCGGCGTTGGGCCGCTTCTTCGATGAAATCCAAGTGGCGTTGACCTGCCGGCACCCAGCTTTGGTCAAAGTGTTGGATGCCGGCGAAGAGCCGCACGCCGCGGCCGACGGGGAACCGCTGCCGTACGTGGTGATGGAATTGCTGTCGGGCCAAACGCTCGGGGATTGGGTTCGCGAGCGCGGCCCGCTCCCGGTGGCACGGGCCTGCCAAGTGGCGCATCAAATTGCGGACGCGCTGTCGGAAGCCCATAGCCGGGGCCTGTTCCATCGGCATTTGAATCCCGGTTCGGTCATCATCACGCCCGAAGGCCACGCGAAGATTTTTCAATTCGGGACATCGTGGCTGGTTCCGCCGGGCCCGGCGAAGGGCGGGTATCTCGCGCCGGAATTGGCCGGCGAACCGAATCGGTCCGACCCCCGGTGCGATGTCTATTCGTTGGCGGCGACGCTCTTGTTCGCCCTCACGGGACGGGCGCCGTTCGCGCCCTTCGGCGC
>JBBRUN010000020.1:0-21801 GCA_038247765.1 Gemmatales bacterium
AAGTCGACCGAGTCCGCACCGGCCCGATGGGTGTAGGCGTGCGAGCCGGCCTTCCAGCCGCGGCACGACCGCAGCCCCTTCGCCTTCGTCCCGCGCTTCGGTTTGCGGCCGCGCATCACCACCGGGACGATGAACGGCAGTTGGCGTTCTTGGAGCCATTTCAGGACGGGTACGGTGAAGAAATAGCGGTCTAAAAGGACTCTTTTGCAGGCGATTTTGCTCAGGGCCACCTGCTGCCAGAGGCGATCCAGCACCTCGGTCGGCTTGTCTTTTTCCCGCACCCAGGTGAGGGCCAGGGTGTACCGCCAGCCCCTCACGACCACGCAGACGGTGGCGTAGGTGTGGAAGTGGGTGGTGCCGCGTTCGGCCTTGCCCCGCCTCAGTTCGCGTCGACTTTTTTTGGGGCGCCGTAGTAGGGGATGGCGTGGTAATCGACGGCGAGGGCGAGGGAACGGCCGGCCAACCGGGGCAGGACGGCGGGCAGTCGCAGCAGTTCGTTGAGCCGGCGTTCGAGGGCGGGGGCTTGCTTGGGGAGGTGGCGGCGGAGCAGGTTCCAGAAGGTCTGGTCTTGGACACCGGGATAGAGCCGTTCGACGGCGTGGCTGAGCGAGGCGGTGCGGGCGGCGGCCCAGACGAGGACGCTCCAGAGTTGGAAGGCGGTGACTCGGATCGCGTCGCGGAATCGGAACACGGCCTGGCCGTGGGCGATGGCGAGGTCGAAGGCGTCTTTGGGGGTGACGAACCGCGGGGTGGTCGTGTAAGATTTCATCGGACGCAGGCTCCTGCCTTGGAGGCGATTGCTTGACACAACCCCTTTATCGAATGAAGCCTGCGTTCTCTAGATCAATTGGAAAGTACTGAGCCTTGATTTGCTCGGCAATGTGCGATGCGTCGGGCAGAGGATCGGCCCCCGGCTCCGGGCGAGCTCCGGACAGCCTGAACTTCAACTGGTCGCGTAGGGAGGTGAGCTGAGCTAGGTAAGCTTCATGCGGGAATGGGTTGCCGAGACGCGCCTGGTAATCGCGAAGCTGTGTCTCCGCGATCGCGTTCTCCTTCTGAAGCGAAGTGCATTCCCGTTCATAACCGCCAGCCAGGTTTTCTAAGGCGTTCAGAACGGCACGCGGGCCACGGTTTCGGGAAAGCGTCGCTGTCCGGTACGAGGCCCCTTGCAGGTAGATTTCCGGGGAGAACTGCGGATGCAAAACCATCCCGAATCGAAGCCCGCGATAGACGCCCAGCGGAATTCGACGCGTTTCATTCACAACCTCAGGCAATTCATCCAGACGATTGCCGAGAACCGAAAGCACATCACCGTCTCGAACGGATCGGTTGCCGATCATGATGGGGTCGTCGGCGTGAGCGTCGGAGATCTTCCTGTCATCCGCGAGGTTCGCCAGGCGTTTCTTCTGGTCGGCGATCACCTCGGGCAGCGTGCGCAGTCGGAGTCGGGCCAGGTATTGTTCATCGGAGTGGTTCTTCTTCAGCACGGTGAGCCGTTGCAATTCGGCGTCGGCTTCGGCGAGGGTGAGCACCGCGGGATTCCCCGAAGCGATTGCCTTGACCTCGGCATAGGACAGCTCTTGGCCGCCGATATCTTCGGCGCGGCGGAGGCCGTTCTCGTCGGTCATCACCTGGGAGATGAAACGGGCTTTCGTCTCCAGGGCTTGCCACATATAGGCGTCGAAGGAGCCCTCTGTGACGTAGCGAAAGATCGACACTTCCTCATTCTCGTTCCCCTGCCTCAGGATGCGGCCCTCCCGCTGTTCGACTTCGGCCGGCTTCCAGGGTGCATCCAGGTGATGTAAGGCTTTCAGCCGTTTCTGCACGTTGGTGCCGGTTCCCATCTTCGCCGTGCTGCCGATGAGAATCCGGATTTGGCCGTTGCGGACTTTCTCGAAAAGCACTTGCTTCTTGGCGTCGGAGTCGGCCTCTCCAATAGCGGCGATCTGCTCGCGGGGGATGCCCCGCGCTGTCAGTTTCCGCACCAGCTCGTCGTAAACCGAATAACCCCAGGGTGAGGGGTTCACTCCCATGTCGCAGAAAATCATCTGCGTGCCCCGCGAGTGGGCGGACTCTCGCCAAATGGCGGTCGCGTTCTCCACCAAGATGTTCACCTTCGACGGGGCAAAGTCCGACGCCTCCGCCGAAAGCATCCGGGCATCGAGAGCGAGCTTGCGGCCATCGGTGGTGATGGCAAGGGCGTTGTCCTCGCGCGGATCGACACCGCCGTTGCGAACGCGTTCATAGCGTTCGACCAGTTCGACTTGGAGTCGCTGCTGTTCCACGGACATCAGGCAGGCCACGATGTGTGGCTTTCCTCCATCGAGGCGAGGTATGGGAAGGTTCAGCATCTGGGCCGTTTGAACATCGGCGAAGGCGCGGAACATTTGTTGCAGTTCGGGCAGGTTCGTGAAGCGAGCGAACCGGCTCCGCGGACGAAGAGACGCACCATCCGGCGAGATTTCCATCGTATCGACCACTTCCCCGAAGGTCGCCGCCCAGGCGTCGAAATGCTCGATGCCCCGGCTCTTCATTCCTTCCGGATCGAGGAAGCGGCTCATGGTATAGAGTTCGACCATCGTGTTGCTGATCGGCGTTCCGGTGGCGAAGGTCACCCCGCTTCCCGCGTGCTGTTGGTCGAGGTAGCGGGCCTTCATGTAGAGGTCAAACGCCCTCTCGCTGCCGCCGGTTTGGATGCCGGCCACGCGTTCCATTTTGGTCGGAGTTTCGAGGTTCTTGAAGAAGTGGGCTTCGTCGATGTAGACGTGGTCCACTCCCAGTTCGTCGAAGACCAGCCCGTCATCTTTCTTGTCCGCGGCGAGGAGTTCGATCAAGCGTTCTTCCCGCTTCGCTTTCTGCTTCTCGATGGTCTTAATGATGTTCCGGTGGGCGCGCGAAGCATTTTTCCCGGCGCAATCGCAAAGCAGCTGGTCGTATTCCCGAATCTGCTCGCGGAGGAACTCTTCCTGGTACTTCTTCGACATGCCGATCCGCTCGAACGAACTGTGCGTGACGATGATGCCGTCCCATTCGCCGCTGGCGATCTTGGCGGTCAAAAACTTGCGGCGGTCCCGCGTCAGGTCGTCCTTGGTGGCGACCAGCAAGTGGGCGTTCGGATAGAGTTGCATGAACTCGCGGGCGAACTGTTCGAGCATGTGATTGGGCACGACGAACATCGGCTTCTTCGCCAAGCCGGCCTGCTTCATCTTGATGCCGGTCGCGGCCATCGTGTGCAGCCAAGGCGAAGCCAGGTAAACGCACTTGTGCTTAGCAGGGTCGTTCCAACTCAAAATAAATCGCAGTTTTGCAGGCATTTCTGGAGTATTTTCCGCTCCGCAAAGTATTCCAGGAAATCACTTTGCATCCAATGGCGGCGTCTATTTCAGAATCCAATCTTGCATCTCTTGAATGCACTCAGTAAGATAAAGATTACATCCAAGTGGTTCATGAACGCATTCCAGGAGAGCACATGGCGATCACCAAGAACGAAGCTGACTTCGCCCTCGGGCACTTTATCGGGATTGTGCGGAAGGATGCTGGGCTGACCCAAGCAGACTTAGCCAGCAAGATCACACTGAGCCCGGCAACTGTCTCTCGGATCGAGGCCGGGGAGTCGTCCATTAACGACGCCGAACGGGATGCCATCCTAGAGGCTATCGGAACACCTGCGGCGTCAGACCTGAAAGAGTACATTCGCCAAGTGTGGGTGCTGGAACGACCGCCATTCGACCACCCGAACCGGAAGTCGTTGTGGGAGGCCAACGCGGCCATCCAGCGGCTCCGCGATCTGCGTGAAGACCCCATGATCAACAGCGTCTTCATCCGCCAGATTGACTTGTACGAGAAGGAACTCATCCGTTACGCCGACTTCCTCTATGGGCGTGAGCACCAGCTTGCCTTCATCGGCAGCGTCGGCGTCGGGAAGACCACGGCAATCTGCCGGCTGACCGGCCTGACGGTGCCGGGCGAAGTCAAACTCGACCGTCAGAGCGTGCTCACGGCGAGCGGTGGCCGCACCACTGTTTGCGAAGTCCACGTCGCCCGCGGGCCGCAGTTCGGCATCCGCATCGTCCCTCGTACGGACGAGTCGATTCGGCGGGACGTTGAGGAGTACGCCGAGTACCTCGTGAACGCTACCCGCGCGGACGCCCCACTGAAACCAGAACCCGGCGATGGGGAGACGGCTGGCACCTCGGCTGAACTCGAACGTGCGATACGCAACATGGCGGACTTGCCTCGAGGCGAGCGGGACGAGAGCGGAAAAAAAGTGAAGTACGACCGTGCGAGGGAACTAGCACTCCAGCACCCGAAGGCGGGCGATCTGGCAGTTCAAATCCTCACCCGGATGGATGTTTTCAGCCGCACTAAGCGTGATGCTTGGTATCCCGAAGGCACTCAGAAAACGCCGCAGAAGTGGCTGCAAGAGATTTACTCCGAAGTGAACAACGGCAAGCACCCGGAGTTCACGCTCCCTCAGAAAATCGAGGTCGTCGTCCCTGACCCGGTGATGGGGAGCGAGCACTTCCCGCTACGGGTTGTGGATACGAAGGGCATCGACAGCGAGATCGTCGCCCGACAGGATTTGGAGTGCCACTTCGATGACCGCAAGACGGTCGTAGTGCTCTGCTCCTCGTTCAACAACGCCCCGGAAGTGCCGCTCGAAAACCTCCTGATTCGGGCGAGGGAGGCCGGGGTTCGAGATTTCGAGCCGAAGACGGTGATTCTGGTACTCCCCCGCAGCGATGAAGCTGTGGCGGTGATGAAGGACGACGGCCAGCCTGTGGAGAGCGACGAGGAGGGGTACGACCGGAAGAAGGAGCAGATCGACATGCAACTCAGGCAACGTGGGATCGGGGAGGTGTCGGTCCTGTTCTTCAACTCGAAGGAAAGCAACGAGCCGGAAAGGATTCGTCAGCAGTTGGTCACCACCATCAAGCACTTCCGGCAGATTAACTGCGACCGGATTGCGAAGCTGTCGAAGGAAGTAGACTGGCTTGTCAAAAATCGGGAGAACGAACAAATCCGGCTGGTGTTCCAAGATGTCGGCCGGCACCTCACCACCTGGATCGGAAAGAACCGCGTGATGGACGTTGAACAGACTCCGGTCGAAAAGTCGCTCGTCGCCGCTATCGACGGCACCCGTCACGCCGGTACCATCCGCGCCTCCGTCCGCCGGTCTGGCGAGTGGCAAAACCTCGACTACTACCATCACCTCGCAGTCGGAGCACGCCGTCTGGCCGTGAAACAGATCGGGTCAAAAATCGGCAAGTTCGCGGACATCGTGAAGAACCTAATGGACGGCGACGAGTACGCCCCGGCTCAAGAGTTCCTCGAACGGGTGATCGATAGTCTTGACGCCGCCGCCGAGGCAGCATACCGGACAGCTCAGGTCGGCGGACGGGAGGCGTTCGAGTCGGAACTGCGAAAGGATTTCGCCTTCTGGCAAGAGTGCGATGGTGAGTGGGGGAAGGGCAAGGGCTACAAGAGCCGGATTAGTGAGAGGACGGGGGGGCAGCTAGAGTCCAAGTACCAAAACGCCCATGAGTTGGTCAAAAAGCTGATCGTAGACGAGTGGGCCAAGATCGTGAGCCTGCTCGAAGACATGCTTCGGGAGGGATCGGAACAGACCGAGCCTGCAAACGCGGGGCGGTAGTCCGCAGACGCGGGATATGTCAGGGACCGATGCCGGTTGGCCGGCGTCGGATGATGCCTAGTCGTGCGGTGGCGAAAACTTCGCCTTCGAAATGCTCGAAGATCGCATCACCCCCGATGGCCGGCAGTTGCCGATGACGGCATCGAATTGGGGCAAGATGCTGTCGCGGAAGTTCTCGATCCGAATGTCGTGCGAGGGATGACGGGCACGAGCGATGCGACCCGAAATGCCGTCCAGTTCGACGCCGATGAATCGCATGTCTTTCGGCGCGAAGGCGATGAAGTTCCCGGTGCCGCAACCCGGTTCCAGAACCAGGGCATCAGAGGGAACGCCGAGGCGGGCCAAAGCCCGGTACATCGCGGAGATGACGGTCGGTGAGGTATAAAAGGCGTTGAATGTCGTCCGTTTGACGGATGCGTATTCTTCCGGACTGAGGAGGGTTTTCAGTTCCTCGCCGATCGCCTCCCAGCCGTCCTTGAACTTGCCGGTGATCGGGTCGGGAAAGATGGACAGTGCGACTGGGCCAAATCCGGCAAAACGAGCGAGAACGCTGCATTCTTCTGCTGTGGAAGGCCGGCTTTCCCGCTCGATTTGCTTGATGAGCCGAATGGCACAGAGAATGTCGCGAGCCTTGGATTTCTCGCCGCTGGCGGTAGAGACGTGAACGGGTTGCTCGGGTATCTCCGCTGAAAGCGAGAAAAGATCGGGGGCTTTGGACTTTTTCGTAACTGGAGGCGGTCTGGCAATCGATGGAGGTGATTCCCGAAGTTCCACACACACCGGCACGTCACTGTCTGGATCGACCAGAAACACGGTATCGAAAAGAGATAGCTCGGATCTCGGGGCTTTCAGCTGTGAGGGTTGGGTCCGATGGTGAAAGCCATCGGCCCGTCGAGGGAGGGTGCTTCGGTTTCGAGAAGGAAATTCGAGGTTCCCAGGGAGTCTTCCATCTCCTGGACTGCGATCTCCAAAGCTTCGCTCGCCAATTGGCTCCGCTCGCTGCCCAGCTTCACTCGGGATAGGCGATCCATCCAGGCTTCGTGATTGGCTTTCAGTTGGCTGGAGTAGAGATTCAAAGTCGCTAGCAGAGTCCGGCTCCGGCGGAGTTTCTCGTGAAGTTCCGGCCGGTTCTGCAAGAGTTCCATGACGATGGTTTTGTAATGCATGATGGTCTCCTTTCTGGCCAATTTCGTTATCTGGATGACCAGATGCATCGAGCAAGTCGAGCAATGTTGGCGAACGGGGTCGATGAAGCACTGGCATGATGAATCGCAAATAAATATTCAATCGTTATTTGTATTTCTTGGAATATGTGATTTATCGATTTGGGATGAGCTGAGGGAAAAACGAAGCCAACCGCGTGCTGCCTCATTTTGATCCGGGTCGTAGGCGTTCTGGAAACAGGAACGAATGAGTGAGTGATTGAGAACGGATGTTCCTCAGTCATGGCCATTTCGAGCGATCCGTTTCCAGATTTTCCTATGCGACTAATCAGGCACTATTCGAACGGCGGGTTCCTAACGAGAACCCCTCAAAAGACCACACGCTGATCTGGTATCACGCCCAATTGATCGAAACGTTTGCCAACGATTTGCATGGACTTCCACACGAAAAACGGGCGCGCAGTTAAGAGTTCGGCGTATTCGAACTCCGCTACATCAGAGCATCAGAGTTTGTGTTGCTAACTTGCGGCGGAGCAGAGGCCAATCGAGCCGACCGACCACTTTCCGCCTGCCGTCCACCGCATCCGGCCTATCGAGATCACCCGACGTACACGTCGCCGGTCAACTCGGGGGCGAAGGCAAAGAGTTCCTCAACGACGATCTGCCCGTCCGCCCGCAGCACCCGCACCCGCGGCCCGGCTCCCAGAATGATACCGCGACCTCCGCCCGGTAGGGTGTTTGCAACTCCCACTCGCACCCCTCCGCGGAACCCTTCCTCGAACCCCAAGAAGCTGGCCAGCAGGGCGGCGTCGGCGATGCGGTCGCCGTCCCGCTCGCCCGCCCGAGCGGTGTCAATCACCTTCACGTGCGGCCCGCTACCCGGTCCGGCTCCGACAACCACGTCGGCCCGCCCGTCCCCGTTGAAGTCGCCGGCCGACACATTCACACCGCCCATGAACGCGATGTCGAACGCCATGAAGCTGGCCAATACGGCGTTGTCGGAGAGGGTGCCGTCTGCGTTCGTCTGCCCGAGTGCTGTGGCATCGAAAACAGCGACGTGCGGCCCGCTGCCTTCCCCGGCCCCCGTCACCACGTCGGCCCGCCCGTCTCCGTTGAAGTCGCCGGCGGCTACAGTCACCCCACCCGTAAACCCGATCTGGTAGGCATAGAAACTAGCCAGCTCGACTCCGGTGCGGCCGTCAAACACCTTCACGTGCGGGCCACCCCCCGCCCCGGCCCCGGTGATGATGTCGGCGAAGCCGTCGTCGTTCACATCCCCGCCGCCCACCCACCCGCCGCCGGCGAACGACGGGTCGTAGGCGAAGAAACTGCGGATCTCCGCCCCCGTCATCCCGTCGAACACTTTCACGTGCGACCCAGCGCCCGCCCCCGCCCCGGTGATGATGTCATCGACGCCATCCCCGGTCACGTCGGCGGTAGCCACCCGCACCCCTCCGATGAACCCCGAGTCGTAGGCCAAGAAGCGGAATCGCTCGCTGCCGTCCGCGTTGTACGCCACGACCAATGGGCCACCACCGGACCCGGCATCGACCGCCCGGAGAAACACGTGTACGGACGGCGGCGGAGGCACGACTGGCGGTAGCGGCGGAGGCGGTGATACCGGCACGGCGTCGCGTTCGACCGCGCCGATATCCACGCCGGCGCCGGCTAGGCGTGCGAAGCCGCGTTGGTCGGTCGTCAGGCCCGTGGGATTCGCACCGGCATCGATCGCCGAGCTACCGGCGGCGGGCAGGTGCGTTTGCGTCGGCCCGCCGTTGTTTGCCAGCGGGGCCAGCAACGGATCGACCCCGAAAAGGTTGCCGGTGTTCGTGCCGTTCAACAAGGCCGTCGGGTCCGTCTGGATCAAGCTGTTCGAGACGTTGATGACACTACTGCCGTTACGAAACAACTCATTTGCCACGCCGTTGTTGTGGGTGTTGCCGGCGACGATGGTGCTACGCAACTCGAGGGCGCTGACCCCGCCGCCGGTGAAAGCGATCACACCGATGCCGCCAGCGTTGCCAGCACCGCTGGTTCCGGCTCGGTTGAGGACGATGGTGCTGTTGTCGATGGTCGCCGACGTGCCGTTGGTCATGTGGACCGCCCCGCCGTTGTCGCGGGCGGTGTTGCCGGAGAAGGTCGAGTTGGTGATGTTCGCGTTGACACTGTTGACGTGGATCGCCCCGCCATTGTCGCCGGTGTTGCCGGAGAAAGTCGAATTCTCGACGGCCAGGGACAGATTGGAGACGTTGACGCCAAAGAACGTTGTCTCGAGGAAGAGCGCGCCACCATCTTCGTTGGTGGTGTTGTCGGAGAAGGTCGTGTTGCGGATCGAGTGGGTACCACTGGTCCCAATGAAGGAAATGGCGCCGCCGTCTTCGTCGGCGGCATTGCCGGCGAACGAGGAATTCGAGATCGTCACCGATCCGGCTTCAATGTGGATCGCCCCACCTCGATTATTGTAAATGCCGCTGACGGTGGTATTGCCGGTGAACGTGGAATTGGCAATGGTCGCAGCCGTGTCTTCGAAGGTGATCGCCCCGCCGCTTTCGCTGCTGTTACCGGTGAACGTGGAGCCTGAGATTGCCACCATGCCAACGTCCGCCAGGAACAGCGCTCCGCCCACATCGTCGGCGACGTTGTTGGTGAACGTGCTGTTGTCGATGATCACGGAGGACAGGTTGGGCACGCTGGAGTTGAACACAACGTCAATGTAGAACGCGCCGCCGCTACCGACGGGATTGCGGTTGTTGGCGAACGTCGTGTTGCGGAAGACGATGTTCCCGCCCTCGGCGCTGACCGCGCCGCCGTCGCTGTTCGCAGTGTTGTCGGTCAAGTTCGAGTCGACGATGGTGAGGTCGCCAAAACTGCCGGCGGTGTTGATCATGTTGATCGCCCCACCGTCTTCGGCACTGCCGCCAGTCAGCGTCAGCCCGGCGACCCGCAGCAGTTCCCCCGCATCGAGGTCCGCAAGGATGATCCGCGAGGCGTTGTTGCCGCTGATCGTCACCGCGCCGTTGCCTTGGATGTCGAGCGACTGCGTGACGAGAACTTGCCCGCTAGTCAGCGTGATCCTCCCCGCCAAGCCGGCTTGGAACGTCACGATGTCCGCCCCTGCCGCGGCCTCGGCGTTCATGACCGCTTGGCGGAAGGACCCCAGCCCGTTGTCGTTGAGGTTTGTCACCACGAAGGAAGTGTCATCACTGGTGATGGCAATGGTTCGGCTCGTGGTGCCCAGGGCGATGTTCGCGGACGGATTTACAATCGTTAGTGTGGCCGTCTCGACCGGTTCGACTTCGGAATCGTTGAGCACGGTGAATGTCACGCTGCCGGTGGTCTGGCCATTCAGGATGGTGATTGTGGTGTTCGACAACGTGAAGTCGCCGACGGTGATGCCCGCGCCGGACACGGTCAGGTTCACCGTGGCGTTCCCTGTGACGGGGGCACTGGTGGTAGCGGTGACCGTGATGACCGTCCCGGCGGCCTCGGTGCCGGCGTTCGCGCTGACCGACAGGTTGATGTTCGGCACGGTGCTATTCGGTGCGAAGCCGTCCACCTGGGAACCGACGCGAATGCGTCCGCCGCCCTCGGTGAGGAACCTGCCGAAGAATGTGCCGTTCACATCGTCCAGGATGATGGCAACCAGAGTAGTATTCGCGGCGAGACCGAGGGCACTGTTCAGAGTCGTGATCGGGCCGACCGCGCCCGTCGTCCCGCTCCCGAACGTCGCCGCACCGGCGTTCGCCACCGCCCCGTTGTCCCAGGCCGAACTGCCGACCACATAGTTGCCGTTCGTCAGGGCCATCGCGTCACCGTTGCCGACTTGGTCGTTCGTGGCGAACCCGACGAGGGAGTTGGCCGCGGACACGTCACCCACCACGCCCGTCGTCCCGCTCCCCAACGTCACCGCACCCGCGTCAAACACCGCACCGTTGTCCCACTTCGGGCTGCTGACCACATAGTTCCCGTTGCTCAGGGCCGTCACGCCACCGTTGCCGAGTTGGTCGCTCACGGTGGAGCCGACGAGGGAGTTGGCCGCGGACACGGCACCCACCACGCCCGTCGTCCCGCTCCCGAACGTCACCGCACCCGCATCCGACACCGCACCGTTGTTCCATAACCGGCTTACGACCACGTAGTTCCCGTTGCTCAGGGCCGTCACGAAAATTTCGCCGACCTGGTCGCTCGCGGTGGAGCCGACGAGGGAGTTGGCCGCGGAAATGGCCCCCACCACGCCCGTCGTCCCGCTCCCGAACGTCGCCGCACCCGCGTCCACCACCGCACCATTGTTCCATAACCGGCTGCCGACCACGTAGTTCCCGTTGCTCAGGGGCGTCACACCACTGCTGCCGACTTGGTCACTGGCGGTGGACCCGACGAGGGAGTTGGCCGCGGAGACGGCACCCACCACGCCCGTCGTCCCGCTCCCGAACGTCACCGCTCCCGCGTCCAACACCGCACCGTTGTTCCAACTCGCGCTGATGACCACATAGTTCCCGTTGCTCAGGGCCGTCACGCCATTGATGCCGACAATGTCGCTCGCGGTGGAGCCGACGAGGGAGTTGGCGGGGGACACGGCACCGGCCACGCCCGTCGTCCCGCTCCCGAACGTCACCGCACCTGCATTCGGTACCGCACCGTTGTCCCAGAGCTGGCTGCGGACCACGTAGTTGCCGTTGCTCAGGGCCGTCACGCCACTGCTGCCGATATTGTCGCTCACGGTGGACCCGCGGAGCGTGCTGATCAGCGCCCCCGTGGCCCCGTTGAACAGGTACACCGCTCCGGCGTCCGTCCCGCCCGCGTCATCGAACGGCGACGTGATCACGACATTCCCGGTGCTCAGGGCGACGACCGATGCCCCGAACTGGTTACCGGGGTTCGGATTCGGGTCCACGAACTCCGCGAACGGAGCCGCCGGGGTCAGGCGGTCTTCGAGCGGCAGCAGCCGGAGCTTAACCGGGCGGCGCTTGGCAGCGGGGGTGGCCTTCGACTCGAACAAGCGGCGGATCCAGAACAATCGGGACATCGAGAAACCTCGGAGTGGCACGAAGGCGGCGAGACGGCTTGCGATGCATACACTCCTCGGCCCGCTCGGCGATCTCTCACCGGGTTGTCAATTTTTCCAGCCAACGGGAGCAATTCGGCCCTGCACGACCCACTCATGACAAAACATGAGTAGGACCTGGTAAAATACTGAGAGATCGACGGTGCGGTGGAGGAGTTACATGGCGGAGAGAAACGAGGTGGATACCTCGGCCAGTTTGCTGTTGCGCATTCGCGACCCTCAAGACAACGAGGCGTGGACCACGTTTGTGAACGTGTATTCCCCCCTGATCCGGCGGTACTGTGCGCGTAAGGGATTGCAACCGGCCGACGCCTCCGACATCGCACAAGAGGTGATGATCCGCGTGGCCAAGTCGATCCCCACATTCGAGTACGACCCCGAACGCGGGCGGTTTCGGGCGTGGTTTGGGACGTTGATCGCGAACCAGATTGCGACGCACCAGGCGAAGCAGGGTCGTTCGCCCGCGCTCGTGCCGCTAGCCGAGGACCTGCCGACCCCGGATCCGCAGTGGAACCAGGACTTCACCGAACATGTGCTGGCCGTCTCGATGGACCGCATCCGCGGCGAGTTCGAACCGGCCACCTGGGAAGCGTTCGCGGCGACGTGGATACGGCAGGAGCCGCCCGCGGCGGTGGCTGCGAGACTGGGCACCGCCATTCATGCGGTGTACGTGAATAAGTCGCGCGTGCTGAACCGCCTGCAAGCGGAGATTGTGCATCTGGCGGCGGACCTGCCGCGGCCCCCACTCAACCGCTCGGGAGCTTAAGCCCAATGATCGCCACTTGCCCATCGCAAGAGACGTTAACTTCGCTCTTATCGGGAAGCCTGACCCCGGATGCGTTGTCCACTCTGGAAGAACACCTCGGTCAGTGCCCGACGTGCCAGCAGCAACTCGATACCCTGTCGACTCCGCCGATCCTCACGGAGTGGATGAAGCACACTCGCCCGAACCCGTACCCATACTTGTCGCCGGTAGCGTCGTCGGGTCTGGGCCGCATCGGGCGGTATCGGGTCGAGTCCGAGTTGGGCCGCGGCGGAATGGGCGTCGTCTTCCGGGCCTGGGACGAGGAACTGCGCCGCAACGTCGCGATCAAGGTGCTTCGCATCGACCGAGACGACGAACGAACCGTCGAGCGTTTTGTGCGTGAAACCCGTGCCGCGAGTGCGTTGCAACACGATCACCTGGTGCCGGTGCTGGACGTGCTACGAACCGACGACGGTCGCCCGGTCATGGTCATGCCGCTGGTCCTCGGCCCGACCTTGCGCGACGCCATCCGCACGCAAGTGGCCCTGCTCCCCCGCGACGCAGCCAGCATCATCCGACAGGTTGCCGACGGGCTGGACGCCGTCCACCGAGCCGGGCTGATCCACCGCGACTTGAAGCCGGGCAACATCTTGCTGGATCAAGCCGACAGCCGGGCGAAGCTGACGGACTTCGGGTTGTCGCGTCACCTCGTGGCCGGGGACACGATCACGCAAGACGGCACGGTGATGGGCACGCCGGAGTACATGAGTCCGGAGCAGGCGAAGGACGCGGCGCGGACCGACGCCCGCTCCGATGTGTACAGCCTCGGCATCACACTCTACGAGTGCCTGACGGGTGTCGTGCCGTTTCGCGGCTCGACGTTCGAGATCATCAGTCAACACGATACCGATGAACCGGTGCCGGTGCGACGTCTGCGAAGTGTCCCCGCCGATCTCGAAACGATCTGCTTGAAATGTCTGGCGAAGCAGCCGGAACGACGGTACGCGACTGCCGCCGCTCTCCGTGACGATTTGGACCGCTGGCTCCGCGGCGAGCCGATCCTAGCTCGTGCACCGGGGTCGATCGAACGGGGTTACCGGTGGTGCGTTCGCAACCCGTGGCCGGTGACGCTGCTTGTGGTGAGTCTGCTCGGCGGGGCCGTTGCCGCGGTGGGCTGGTGGCGCGCGACGGCAAACGCGAGATTGGCTAGTGAGCGGGCCGAAGCCGCGACGACCGCCAGCGCCGCCGCCGAGCAGCAAACGCAACTGGCCAACGAACGCGCTGTGATGGCGCTAGGCACCATCAACACCCTGATTCAGACCCAGAGCCGCTTGGCGAACACGCCGGGCACACTGGAACTCCGCAAGCAGATGTCGCAGGCCGCACTCGCGGATCTTCGCAAGCTCGCCGCAGCCATCGAGAAAGTGCCCGGTGCCGACCGGCAGACGATGATCGCCCACCAGAAGCTCGGCGAGACATTCAACCTGCTGGGGCAGAGTGATGCGGCTTATGTGGAGTGGGAGCGGGCCGTCGCCATCGGCGAGCAGCGGCTGCGAGACGAGCCCGGCGACATCCCCACCACACGCGACCTTTCGTACGCGCACTACTCAATCGGTTTCAACAAGACTAAACTCGGGGAATACGCGGCAGCGGCCAAGCATCACGAAGCGGGAGTCCGACTTCTGACGCCGGTTCACGACGCAAACCCGGACGACCTGTCGGTCATGGATTCGCTGGGCATTGCTCTCTCTGGTCGCGCGAGCAACCACTTCGCGATGGGCCGCCCGCGGGTCGGGCTGAAGGACTACGAGCGGGCCGTGCGGCTGGACGAGCGGTACCTGAGCCAGCGGCCCGACGACACCCGCGTGCTCCAGAATTGTTCCATCAAGAAACGGACTATCGGCATCCTCCACCTCAATACGTTCCACGACTACACGGCAGCTGAGAGCGTGGCCCGGGCGCAACTCGCCGTTGCCGAACGCCAACTCAAGCTCTCGCCGGGCGATCCGAAGTGGACGATCGACGAACGACACAACTCACTCGTGCTGACCACGGCGTTGCAGCGGCAGTGCCGCTTCGCCGAGGCCGATTCGCTGGCCCGAGCCAACCGTGAGGCCGCCGCACGAGCCGTGGCGGCCGACCCCGGCAACATGCAACTGGTTCGCGAACAGGGTGTGGCCATTTCGATCGTCGGCCAGACGTTGCTCGGCGGAGGCAAGGCCGCGGAAGCCACAAAGGTCTTTCTCGAACGGCTGGAGTTGCTCGAGTCCGCGAAAACCGACATTGTAGCCGTCGACTTGGTTCCGGCCTGTGAAGAGGTGATCCAGGCAGCCCTGCGGGCGGGCGATTTCGCCACCGCCGACCGGGCGGTCGAGAAGGCACTCGGGTTTCTCAAACGCCGTCCGAACCTCACCCCGGAGCAGGTGCGAAACATCGAATCGACCCTCGGGGCGCTTCGCAAAGCGTACAAGGCCTTTCCCGAGTCCTTGACCACCCCCGAACCGATCGCCAAATTGCCGGACGAGTCCGCACTCCACGCCATTCTTATCCGTGTGGTCCACCTAGCCCGCAGCGGCGAGGTGGACCAAGCCGATCGGGAAGTGCGACAAGTCCGCGAGCGGTTCCCGAATCACGTTCGCTGTCTAGAAGCCCGGGCCTGCGTGGACGGCATCGCCGCCGAACAGACATCGGATTCCGCCGAACGCCAGCGCCGAATCGCGTCCGGTGTCGCCGCACTCATCCGTTCGATCGAATTGGAAGCTTCGACCCTGGAAACGATGCACCTTGCTCCGGAGTGGAACACGATTCGCAGCGACATAGCATTTCGCCAGCAACTCGCCGCCCATTTCGTCAGACGGTATCCGGTCGAGTAGTCCGGATGCCGTGCGCCCAGACGGTCGTAGCAGTCCACCACCTTCCCCAGAACCGCCTGCATCCTGCATCCGCGTCGTCTCGACCGAACTCGCCCTACTAAACGGCAGCTTCCCCGTCAGGATCACGGCCAGAATCGCCCCAAACGCCTCGCCGAATGCCCCGACCATCACCCAAGGTTGTGAATGCACTGGGCGAATGACCTCCACATCCCACCTTGAGACCGCACCGACTAACCGAGGAAGGGCCCACATCCAATTTAGTAATGCTCTCGGAAGCAATTCGTCTTGAGTGAAAACCGCTACCATTTTGCTAACCGCATGGCCCATTCCGCTGCCCTATGCGTACAATCCAGTTGCCCTGCCTAGTGTTCCGAATTCACTAAAAGACTAGGGTTATCACACGAAATCGATGCGAAGGCCACGCGGGGGAAATGTGGTTCAGCTAGGTGCAGCGCCTGGTTCGGCGTCTGGGGCGCTGAGCAGAACACCAAACACCTGCACAACGTAGCGTCTTCGATGAGCCAAGGCGAAGTCGCAACCAGACCCACCACGCACCGCGAAGTCGCAACCCGCTCGTAAGACGTCAGCACTCCAACCCGTTTCGCCAGCTTGCAAGCCGAACGATGAAGCTCAGCGGTGGCGTGCTTGGTGAATCCCGCCGCCTTCACCGCCGCCGAACTCGTAGCTCACCGCCCCGGCGACGGTACCGTGACGGATCGTCTCACAAGATTCCGCTGTCGCCGCGGCGGTGCCGCGGCAGGTTCGACCCTCTTTCCGGTGCCGAACCGAACAGGCTTCGTAGCCCCTCTCGCACGCGGTTCAATTCACTTCAAATCGATCCCGTCAAGAGTCGCGCCTTTCAGTGTCACCAGAAAGACGCGTTCAGGCGTGGATGTGGTCTCGCGCAGCAGGAAGCCAGGCGGGGAGGGACCGGGACCGAACCGTGCTTCCTCGCTGAAGACCCCTTGGAACTTCACCGTTTTTCCTTTCAGTTCCCGCAGTCGCTTCGCGTCGGACTCATTGAGATTGGCAAAGCGGGGGATGCCGAGGTAAACCTTCCACGAGCTGCCGCCGCATTGCACCTCACCGTGGTAGTTGGTAGACGTGGTCGCTCGCTTGCCCAGATCGACCCACCCGGAGTACCCGTCCCCCTCCGGCACGAGCTGCACATGACCGACTTGAACGGAAAAGGTCACGGGTTTGCCCACCAAATGCTTCTGAACCCACTGGTTCGCCTTGCTGCGCTCGATCACGCGATCTTCCTCAGGCTGCGGCTGGGAATCCTTGGGTATCCCGTCGAGCAACTTTTGCAGGCTCACCGGCTGGGCAACTTCCGCCGGTTGGGCGCGGAGCGAATCCGCCTTCTTCCGAAGGTCGGCCAACTCCTTCTCCTTGTCGGCGATCTGCCTCTCAAGATCGGCGGTTGCTTCCCCAGTCGCGGCCTGGCTGGGCGTCGAGTTTGCCGTCAACTTCCCGGTCTTGCCGCCCTCCGGGATCGGTTCGGAGCGGTTGCCCCCACATCCGGACGACGTTATGAGCGAGAGCACCGTCAGCAATTTCGCGGTCGTCGTGTTTCGCATTACCCCACCCGTCGGATTGGAATGGTAGGCCACGCGCCAGGACGCCCACCGCTGCCGCGTCTCCGCCGGGATCATCTCCACCCTCCGACTCCGGTGCCGACGCCGCCGAACGATCAAGCTCAGCAGCGGCGGGGGCCGAGTGAGCTACGAAATTGGGAAAGCCGTCATGCCCCCGCCGTCTGCTGCAGCGCCTGGTTCGGCGTCTTCGCTACACTCGCGCCAGCAGCTCCCGGTAGCCGTTGAACTCATTCTTCCAGTCGCCGTACACGGCAGTCAGCTTGCAGGCCGGGCACCGGCACCCAACGTACAGCCACCGCACGTCCTCGCTGTCGGCATATAGAGACACCCCGACCGTGATCTCGAACGCCTCCTCGCCACACGGGCAGGCACATTCCTCCTCCTCGGCCTCGTCCATGAACTCGGCGCTGTCGCCGATCGGGTGGGCCTCGGCATCGCAGGCCACGCAAACGCGGCTGGCGACCCCGGCCTCGTCGTCGAGCAGCAACCCGAACACCCGACCGCCGCACGAGCAGACCGCGTCGGCGAATTGCCCGGCGAGGTAGCCGTTTTCCTTGCTGTACCGAACGATCTCGGCGCGGATGTCGGCCTGGCTATCGCCGTACCGCCACTTGCCGCGTTTCCGCAACGCCATCCCCGCGCCCTCCGGCCACCGAACGACCAAGCTCAGCAGCGGCGGTGGCGCGCGGAGCTGTGGTCGCAGAAAGCCTGCATGCCCTCGCCGTCTGCTGCATCGCCTGGTTCGGCGTCTGGGCTACCCGCCGAAGGCGACCGCTGCGGGCACCCAGCAGCGACGCTCTAGGTGATACTGCTGGTCGTGGTAGCCGTGCAGGAACAGGAACGCCGGGCTGAACCGCTCTGGCCCGCCCACCGCATGCCAGCACCCGGCGAACCACGGACATAACGCATCGGACAGCAGGGAGTCCCAGTTGACCCCGGCCGACTCGCACCGCTCGAACCAGTCGCCCGGCAGCTCGTCCGCCAGCCGGTCGTCGTCGAACACCGGCTCCTCGGTGGCGATCGAGGTGATGCCCCATGACCACGGGTCGGCCTCGAACTGGAGCGGCCGGCCCGGCTGCTCGGGGTGCGGCCTGGCCAACTCCGCCCGCAGACTTTCGCACAGCCGCGGGGCGCTCGCCTCCAGCACGGCGAGCAACTCGCCCCGCAGCAACTCAGAGGCTTCCGCCATCGCGTCGCCTCCGCGGCCGAACGACCAAGCTCACCTGCCGCGCAGAGAGCTAATGGATAAACCCAGCACGAATTTTACAGCGGTCAGGTGCAGCGTTTTGTTCGGTGTCTTCTCGCCACAATCTGGGACACACCGACTTTTGCTACGCTATCCTGACCGAACCCCACGCACCAACTTTTGCTATCGAACTGCAACAAGACTGCCGCGGATGCTACCGAACTCCACGCCGCGGCGGACCACCAACCCTACGATACTCTTGTGTCAGATACCCACGCAACATAAAAACACGAACTCCGCGCGAGACAACCCAACTCTTCTGACAAGTTTTCCCTGACTCGCAATTCTTCCACCGAACGACCAAGCTCAGCAGCGGCGGGGGCCGAGTGTGCTATGA
This sequence comes from Gemmatales bacterium, assembly GCA_038247765.1. Taxonomy (GTDB): domain Bacteria; phylum Planctomycetota; class Planctomycetia; order Gemmatales; family Gemmataceae; genus JALHQU01. Next base: position 18,681 of record JBBRUN010000020.1, read on the forward strand.
ACTCCAGTAAGCCTACATGCCCCCGCCGTCTGCTGCAGCGTTTGGTTCGGCCTTGAAGCCTCTGCTGCTGGCAATATCTACAATGCTCCCAGAACCCATCCTTCTTGTTCTGTACAAACCTGAACCTGACCGGGCGTCAAGCCTTGCGGGGTCGCGAAATATTGCCCCAAAGTGCCTTGCAGGTCGTGTCCTGATGCCCAATCGCACATCGCGCGAACCTGTGCTTGGTCTGGAATCAATTGCTGGTTAGCAGCTACCAACGCTTGAGTCTGCTGGCGAACAACTCCCGGCCATATCTCGGCATGCAGAATGAATGGACCAGCGGCAGGAGATGGTGCATTCGTGAATTGTGTCTCGAATGGCCACACCTTACTGCAATGACGAAGCTGTGCATGATGCCGCAGATGGCGGACATATGGAATCCCGACGAGAGCTTGGCTACCAACGGAACCGTTGCCATATAACTTCCAGGTTTCCTGAGTACCTGGCAGGCGGGACTCGGGAATTCGCAGCCTGGGGAGAACTGTTCCGTTGCCGCCCTGGAATGGGAAGCCAGGCGAATGCGTACCAAGATTTGCGGTGGCGCGAGCGGCGGGGCACCCCCAAAATGGCCCGTACCCAGCTGCCGCGACAAGGGCGTTTAAGTCGGATGCGACAGCGAACCGATTACTGATGTTGATGGCCGTGTCCTGAATCCGTCCTGCGAGATCGGCCCAGAGTTGCGACCAAACCGTAGGCCCATTCGCCAGTCCCAATGCTTGAGCAAATCCTTGGGGATAGCCGTAGGGGAAGTCGAATCCTAGGAGAACACGCCGACCGTCACTGACCTGACGCAAGGTGAAAGACAGTATGTGGGCAAGCGCCCCTTGCCGAGTACGATGGTAGGTCGTCTCGACACGGTGCTGCAAGGCAGGAACGCATTCGCCCGTCCAAACAGCATCGGCAGAAGGTCGCTGCGGGTGGCGATTGTTTGCGGCGCTCCAGTCAATAAAGAGGTATGCGTCGAACAGCGCCATTTGCCGGGCTCCTGAAACGAAAACAGAGATCTGGTGGCCGAACGCTAAAGCTCAGCCGCCGGGGCCGCCTCCGGGGACTTGGAATCCTGAGAAGACGGAATGGCGGCCTCGGTCGGCTGAAGCGTTTGGTTCGGCCAGTTTTCTGCCTCCGCACCGCGCGCGGGCATCGTATGGAGTAAACCCCGTAACACCGCATTCACCGTGTCCGATCGGTGAAAAGCTGCCGCCACCTCCGGATCCAAGACGATGAGCCGTCCGCCTTTTTTGAGGGCTGCGGCGAAACGGTTTGGCCTGGCTTGTCGGTAGTCAAATTGATACTCCTCACGCAATTCGTCACTCATGGTCCCGTCCTCCCATCGGATTTTCCTCGTGGTTGAGCCGCTCGCTTGGATTCGCGGTCCGAGCACTGATCAACCGGATGTGCCTGTCTCGCTCCGTGAAGTTGACGAGCAGCAATCGATCGCGCTCGGAGTGTCCGACGAGGATTTCCCGAATTTCGTCGGCCGAATGTTCCGGATCCGGAAAGATCGCGGCCAGCGGATCGGCAAACGCAGTCGCTGCTTCCGCGAACGACACTCGATGTTTTTGAAGGTTCGCTTCGGCCTTGGCATCGTCCCATTCGAACTCCATGACGCCCCTCAAAGCCAAACCACTAAAAAGGTTCTGCTTGCATGATAAGAAAAGTCCATTCGCGAAGGAAGCCGATTGTGCCGATTGACCTGCGCGACTGCGCGAACGTCCAGAAGTTTACTTGCCTTTGGTAGGCTGATAGCTGATCTTTGGGACAGGCGACGGCTTGGCCCAATCCGGAGCCTGAGACGCGGGCCCCTCGAACTTCTCGGTCTTGGCTCCATGTTGATAGCCGGCACCGGCCGGCCCAACAAATCCGCCACCACCGGGGTACTCGATCCTTCGCTCTGCCTTGATCGACGGATCGTTCGGCATCTGGTTGCCACAGCCGATACAACCAGCGAGAATCGCAAGCGAAAGCAAACGGTTCATTTTGGCCTCGGTCGTTGAGGCAGTCATGTTCAGACCGCCGAACGTTTCGGATCAGTTGCCGGGCCGGCTGCAACGACTTCACCTCGCGCAAAACCATTATGCCGGCCCGGTCAACTGCATCCGGTTGTTCGGCGTGTCACCGTTGCCAGGGCCGAAAAAGAGCTGCGTTCCCTTTTCCGTTTTCGGGAGGCAATAAATGTGTTCGGCACTACTTCCTATCTAAAAGAGCTGCGTCCCCTTTTGTTTTTCGCATTCTCTACAACCTGATGCGCCACGGTGTCGCCTAGAGCCGACAAGAGGAAGCCGCGTATGCGGAGCAAGTGCGGGCCCGGCTGGAAAACCAGTTGCAGCGCCGCGCCCGGGAGCTGGGCTACGAGTTGAAGAAAATGGTGCCGGAGCTGGAGACGGTGGCGATGCCGGACGGCGCGCTGCCGACGGTAAAACCCGACGGCGAAATCGCGACCGCATAGGCCAATGAATCAACCCACGGGATGAGAAAAAGAGAGCACGAAAAAAAACCGGCTCGACGAGCCGCCAGAGAAGGTGCGCGCCAAACACGGCTCACTGCTCAAGGGGCGACATCACCGCCGGGGGAAGTTCCTGGTTCGGCCGGCTTTCCGTAGCGATCCGCTCCAGCGCGATCAGTACGCCGTAAGACGCCGATCCGAAATCGATCCGGTAGTCACAACCGGCGAGACGCTCGAAGAGCCGGCGAACGGGGTGCCCCGACAGCCCTAGCCTGTAGAAGGGCCAACTGAGCCAATCCATCAGCGGATAGATTACCAGTCCGCCATGACGAACAGCTACGGTTCGCCACCCGTCGCCTGCAAGCCTGTTGAGCTCAGCGACAGTGAAATGGTGATGCCACTCGACCTCCCGATCAAGATCAGCGTAGCCCGCGTCCCGCTTTCCCTGCCCCACAACCCGGCGATATAACCTTGGGAGCCTATGGCGTACGTTGTTGCTATCGAGCCAGGCGAACCATCCGGCATGCGGGACAGTGAGGATGAGCCGCCCACCGGTTCTTAGCACGCGGTGCATCTCGCGGAACGCCTCGGGCCGTAAGTTGGCCGGTAGGTGCTCGAGAACTTCAACGCAGGTAA
>JBBRUN010000021.1:0-21750 GCA_038247765.1 Gemmatales bacterium
CGGGCCCGACGACGACCAAAGGCTTTCAGCCCGTCAAGGATCGCTACTTCCAACGCTACAAGGCCGACGGGCAAGAGATGGGCCAACTCACGTTCAGCGAGCTCGAGTACCGGCGCCGTGCCGATCGCGGCGCCGAAGTGACCGGCCGCTGGCGCGTGGTGAAAACGACGGAGACGCTCAGCGGCGGCTTCACGGTTCAATTGCGCGAATTCGATTTCGGTTGGAAAGTCGTGCAAGACACCACGACTTCGGACGATCCGCCGAAAAAAGAGTGAATCGCGCGCTGCCACCGGGTCTCTCTTCGGTTGAGTATCCTATGGGGCGCAGCCGATGAGCCGGGCGATTTGGTCACTTTTGGCACGGCTGAATCGCCGACCGGCGCCGCATGCGGACAGTCCATTCTCGACGAGGAAGAAAAGTTGCCCTCGCTCCAAAAAACTCAAACAGAAGCTGATTTTGAAGCTGGAGTTGGATGGAGCGAAGTTGCCGGAGGAGCCGAAGAAGTGACCCAAGCGAAAAGCCGACTGACTCCGGGGGCGCTGCTTACCCCGTTGCCGGCCGGCTTCTCTGATGGTACGATGCGCCACAACACCGGATTATTGTCGATCCGGCAAAGATTTTTGCAGATTCTACCCCACCCGTTGCGGCCGTGCCTGGTTTCAGTGCTTTCAGTGCTTTCAGTGCTTTCAGTGCTTTCAGTGCTTTCAGTGCTTTTAGTGCTTTCAGTGCTTTCGCTGGTTTCAGTGCTTTCAGTGCTTTCAGTGCTTTCGCTGGTTTCGGCGGAGGGGGGGTCGATATCGACCGAAACCTAAAACCTAAAATTGTCCTCTTCCAGGAAATTCCATGCTCGCACTCGACCGCCGCTCGTTTCTCGCAGCAAGTGCCGCCGCGATCGCCTCGCCGCTACTCGTGCGAGCTGCGGACGATGCGCCGAAATTCAAGCTCGGCTTGGTGACCTACAACGTCCCGGCGAACTGGGATCTACCGACGCTGTTGAAGACCTGCAAAACCGTCGGCATCGCGGCGGTCGAATGCCGGACGACCCACAAGCACGGCGTCGAACCGTCGCTGAACGCCGACACACGCAAGAAGGTGAAACAGCAATTCGCGGATGCCGGGGTCGTCTTCTGGGGCTGCGGCAGCGTCTGCGAATTCCATTCGGACGACGCCGCTGTCGTGAAGAAGCACATCGAAGATTGCAAGCAGTTCCTCGGACTCGTCAAGGATCTCGGCGGCACCGGCGTGAAGGTTCGCCCCAACGGCGTGGCCAAGGGGCAGACGGTCGAACAGGCCTGCACGCAGATCGGTACGGCCCTGAAGGAATGCGGCAAAGCCGCCGGCGATTTGGGTCTCGAAATCTGGGTGGAAGTCCACGGCGCCGTGACACAGATCCCGAAGAATATGCGGGCCATCATGGACGCCTGCGGACACAAATCGGTCGGCGTCACCTGGAACTCGAACGCGTCCGACATCGTCGACGGCAAACTCGACGATGGCTTCGACCTGTTGAAGGCGCACATCAAGTCGTGCCACATTAACGATTTGACCAACGACAAAGCCGGGAAGTACCCGTACCGCGACCTCTTCAAGAAACTCGCGGGCATCGGCTACGACCGCTACACGCTCTGCGAAGTCGGCAAAACCTACGAGCCGGAAGCCGGCTTGAAGTTTCTGACCGAGTACAAGGAATTGTGGGAGTCGCTGGTGAAAGCGTGAATCACCCCTTGGCACTCTCTTTCAACTCGACGCTCTGCACCCCTTCGATGCGGTTGAGTTCCGCGAAGAGGGGGATCATCGTTTCCGGTTCGCCGGTCAGCCGCAAGGAATAAGTCACTTCCATCGACGCGCCTTGCTTCGCGGTCGCGGCGCCGATGGCCTTCAACTCCGCGGCGTATTTGCCGATCACTTCGATGAGTGGGGCCGTATCCTGCCTCAAGCCGACGCGGATGCACAGTTGCAACTTCCACGATGTCGGCGTCCGACCGCCGGGGATCACCCAGTGCATCAGCGATGCCACGATGGCGACGGCCGCGCAGGCCAAGCCGGCCAATAGAATTTGATTCGCGCCGACCGCCATACCGACGACAACGGCGAAGATTACGAATGCCGTATCGCGCGTATCCTCGACGACGGTGCGGAACCGCACAATGGAGAGCGCCCCGACGAGGCCGAAGGCGCGGGCCGTGTTGTCGCCGATGACTAGCGTCAAAATCGCCGTCATGATCGTCAGCAGAATCAGAGTCGTCAGGAGCGACACCGAGCGCTCGCGTCCCGCCATCGTGGCTCGGAAGATCCCGGCGACGATGAACCCGGCCACCACCGACAGCGCGACTTGCAAGGCGAGATCCGGAGCCTGTTCGAAATATTTCATCAACCAATCGGGCATGAATCAAATCCTTCGCATTTCGAGCTCGAACAGTCCTTTGTAGCCCTCGGGGCGTTTGTTCCGAGAGTGCGACTAAGGTTTCGCGGTGTACGCGAACGGATACGGCAGCAGTTGGTTGACGCACTTGTAGACGCGCACCGTGCGGAACGGGTTCCCCATCCGTGTCATCGGGAATTCGGCGACCGTATCGATACGTTCGAAGAACGGCCCGTATTCCCTGCGGATTTCCGCTTCGTTCGGCTCGTCCGCCACCACGAAGTACCCGGTGCGGCCCAAGTAGTCCGCCGGTTGCGACCAGAAGGCGAAGCCACGGGCGTCGAGGGAGTTGTAGCAGGCCGTCGGCCGCTGGCCGCGGATGGCGAAGGCGAGTTGCCCGCTGTCGTACCAGCGATTGGCGAAGAAGAAGGTGTTCTCTTCGTCGAGCCAACCGCGACTGCGGATTTCGTCGCCGACCGATTCCCAACCCCCCATGTCGGCGGAAGGATCCTTTGCCGGCGGGGCCGCGCGGATGATGCCGAAGCGCGATTGGCCGAGCACCAACCCCACGAGAACCAACAAGCTGACAATCCAGAAGCCGAGAAACCAACGGGTCGTCTGCGGATGACGATCCTTCAAGCGGATCCAATTCACCCCGAGCAGCAAGTACATCGGCACGAACCCGATGAGCGGCCAGTGCAGCAGCACATCTTTCGATTTCACCGACACCGCGAAGAAGAAGGCCAGCGGCGAGACGCACAGACAAAACAACAACCGGCGAATTGGTTCTAATGTTCCGAAGTTCCGGACACACCGGACCATCTCGACGACGAGCCAGAACCAGATCCACGGCAGCAGGTAGATCACCGGGCCGCCGAACCACTTCAGCGGCCCTTCGTGGATCAGCGGCGCCGGATTCAGCGGATCGCTCTTCGCCCGGCCGCCCTGGAATTTGATCGACGCCCAATCGTGGTCGAAGTTCCAAATCAACACCGGCAGAAACCCCGCGAAGCCCAGCAGGGTCGCGAGGTATGGCCCCGGTGTGCGGAGCACGCGGCGCTGGCCGGGCGTGATGAGGATGTACAGCACCGCCCCGGCGGGCAGGAAGATCGCGTGGTACTTGCTCGCCATCGCCCCCGCGAAGCCGACGCCGACCCAGAACCAAGCCGCAAGCGTCCCCGGTCGCTTCACCAGCGCTTCGCACAATTGCCAGTAGGTCAGCATCGCGAAGAACAGGAACGGCCCATCCGGCAGGGCGAACGTACTCGCAAAGGCTGTGTAATAGCCGGTCAGGTTCAGCGCGAGCAAGGCCGCGAAGGCGGGTCGCGGGCCGAACCAGCGGTCGGTCCAGCGGTGCAGAATCCATTGCGTCCCGGCGAAGAGCAGCACGAACCCGAGGCGGATCGAGAACGGGTGCACCCAACCGCCGCACAACAGCAGCCCGAGCTTCACGAACACCATGGTCATTGGTGGGTGGTCGAAGAAGCTGAGGTCGGGGTAGACCGTGTAGAGCCAGTGGTAGCTCTCGTCGTTGCTCGGTTCGAGGATCGCGGCCCAGATGAGCCGGAGCGCCGTCGTGAAAGCGATGAGCCAAACTGCGGCTCGCCGCGAATCCATCCGCATGGTGCCAGTCCAACCGGAGAGAGGAACTCGAATGCGGAAGCATACCGTCGGCCGGTGCGGGGGGACAGTGGAAATCGAGTCGGGCCGAGTACCGATCACCCGCGCCGCACGAGCGATCGCGTGTACCACGTCTCCAAAATCAAAAAACCGATCATCAGCATCAGCAGAATCCACCAGAGTTCCTGCGCGATGGGCCGTTCCTCGGCGCCGCTCGTCATTTCATCCAAACTCGAAATGTAATGCAATGGCGGGATGAGCTTCGACACGCGTTCGCGATCCTCGGCACTGCATGGGGTCAACATCGATTCCTTCGGGTCGGGGCGCACGCAGAAATACGTCGCCCGGCCCGACGGCGTCAGCACACGGTACGCTCCCGCCCAGTTGGTGCCGTCGATCACCTCTGGCCAGCTCGTGCACGGAATCGACCGCACCGGCCCGGCAGGGGAATGCAACGTCACGACGCCGGGCGATTCCTCCGGCTGCGGCGTGAAGACAATCGATTGACCCGGTGACAAATTCCGTTCGGCCGTGCGACTCCCCGCGAGGTAGTACATCAGTTCGTGCGCGAGACGCACGAAGTCGGGCAACCGGTGCAGATTCGTTCGCCAACTGCGGTCGAGCGGGTGTGCCGCCAAGAGGACCCTGCCTTTGCCGAAGGAGCGCTCGACGAGGAACGGCAACCGGTCGCTGAACATCGCGATGGGGATGCCGGTGCTTCCGTTGATACCCGCTGCGGCATCGACCTTCCACCGACGCGGGAACGTCGCCGTCTGCAACCCGCCCGGAAGGGGATCTTTGAAAATGTCGAGCGCCGGATGGGCGAACCCCGCGATGAGCAGCGATTTCGCTTGCGTCAATTCGGCTTCGTCGCCAACGGGTTCGACGAGCCGCGCCGGGAGAAAACCCTGCCCACCCCGGAACGCCGTGCGATTCCACTCCGCCGCGTCGCAGCGGTCGCCGAGCGCGATGAGCACCGAGCCGCCGGCGTTCAAGAACTTCTCGATTTGCTGCTGTTGATCGACCGCGATCTTCTCGATGTTCGCCAGCACCAACACGCGCGGCGGCGTCCCGAAGCCTTTCACATCCTGCGACAACAGCAGACTCGACCATTCTTTGATTCGCACCGTGCGGACAACGAACGTCGGCTCCGGATCTTGCCTCGGCGCGAGGGCATCGCGGAGATACTCGCTGCCGGCGACGTTGGTCGCGGAGCCGTCGACGATCAACACCGGCACCGCCGCGAGGACATCGATCGCGTAATCTTGCCGATTGTCGCTCGGCAGCGCATCCGGCGGCAGTTTCAAAGTCACGACGTGCGATCCGACGGAGAACTTCTGGCGAAAGACGACCGGGTTCGACGCGGGGAGTTCGAGCGCCGGCCGGCCGTCGATTTCGAGTTGGAGCGTGCCGACGTCCGACAGGTTCGAATTCGCCGTGGCGATGTTCGCCCGGAATTCGATCTCCCGACCGGCGGGAGATACGCCGTGCGATGTGAAGAGCGCTTCGAGGCTGGCGTTCTTAGGTTCCGCAGGTCGATCCGGGGCGACGTTGATCACAGAAATCGGCGGCAGCGAGTCCTTCGACAAAAGCTCCCACTTCGCCAGCGTGCTTTCATCGGCCCAACTCGACCGCTGATTGTCGCTCAGAATCAGAATCTGCCGGTTCGATTTAACCGTGTCGAGCAGAGTCGTCGCGGTTTGAATCGCCTGTGGCCAATCGGCGAAGCCGCTTGGCGGGGCGAGCAATTCGAGCGCTCCTTTGGCAAGGGCGCGATCGGCCGTGAGTGCGCCGACCACCGGCACGGCTTGGCGGTTCACTTGGAAGATCGCGACGCGGTCGCCGGGGGCCAAGTGGTCGATGGCCCGCGTCGCCCATAACTTCGCGGCGTCGCTATCAGGCTTGCCCTCCGGGGCGAACGCCATGCTGCCGGAGCCGTCGATGAGGATGACGAGATGCCGGGGGCCGGTCGCCGTGCGCGTGCCGAGATGCCGGCCCGTCAGCTGCGGCGATGCGAACGCCAGCACGACGACGGCGATGAGTGATACCCGCAGCAGCATGAGCAGGAATTGCTCGAGGAACAGCTTCCGCTTGGTCTTCTGGCCGAGGTTGAGGAACTGCATCGCGGCCCAATCGACTTCGTCGAACTTGCGGCGATTGAACAAGTGCACAATCGGCGGGATGGCGACCGCGGCGAGGCCGAACAGCAAGGCGGAGTTGAGGAACGTCACAGGTCGTCCTCGGCGAGGTCATCCTGCGCGGCGTGGCGGATGCGGTAGACGACGATCCGTTCGTCATCAAAATCGTGCAAGATGCGGTAAACGTGGGGGCCTCGTCCCAAGATGGCCTCACGCAATTTCAAGTCGGCCATTCCGGGGTCTTCGACGAGTGGCCAACGCTCAGCTTGATCCGCGAGTTTTGTCATCGCCTCGACAATTCGAAGTCTCCAGCGATCTGCCGAAGCGATGAACGCCGCGTGCGACCGCATGTCTCTGAAGGCTTTGGGTACGGCTTGGACTTGCCGGGACATCTTCAATCCCGATTCGATTCTATTCGAATGACTTCCTCAAGTCCCTCATTCACCTCTTCAAGCGTTATTGTCTTTCCGCCGGCCCGTACGGCTAAAACGCCATGTCGGATCAACTTGGCTTCTTGCTGCGCGTCGTACGGAGCCATCGGATGCGGGTATTCGAACCGGCGAGGTCGCCGAGTTCTCCGAAGTCGCTTCGTATTCGTCGGCCGGAAGGCTGACGATGCGGGTGCCGTTCGGTAAGTTCGCGGGATGGTCAAGTTGAATCTGGCCGTTGTAGACCGTTCCCAGTAATTCCATAGCCGACCCTCCTGAATTCAACTCAGTCTACCAGATCACACGGTTCCGTAAAAAGTACGTAACGAAAAACGGCGACCCTTGCGGGCCGCCGTCTTTCAAGAAAACATCGCGAGGTTCGAATTAGGCGATGAGTTCCTTGATCGCGGCGGCTTTGTCACCGGCGATAGCGGTCGGGCGGCCGAGGTTGTCGCGGATTTGCGTATCCGGGGCCAAGCCGAGGCCGGCGTACAGCGTGCCGTAAAGGTCGCCGATCTTGGCGGGGTTTTCGGTGATGTCGGTACCATCTTTGTTAGTGGCCCCGTAGGCGATGCCGCCCTTGATGTTACCGCCGCCGACGACGACCGACCAAGCGCGGGGGAAGTGATCCCGACCGCCGCCCATGTTGATCTTCGGCGTGCGGCCGAAGTCGCCCATCCAGACGATGACGGTATCTTTCAACTTGCCCGATGCGGCGAGGTCTTCGACCAACGAACCCATGCCCTTGTCGAGGGTCGGCAGGGCGCGGGTGGCGAGGGCGTTGAAGATGCCCGCGTGCATGTCCCAGCCGCCGAGGGTGACTTCGACGCAGCCGACGCCGGCTTCGACGAGCTTCTTGGCGAGGAGGCAACCTTTACCGAAGTTGTTGTTGCCGTAGCGGTCGATGGCGGCTTTGTCCTTCACGGCGTCGATGCTGAAGACTTCCTTGCGGTTCGAGACCACGAGGTCGAGGGCCTTCTTGTAGACGTCTTTGTGGGCTTGAACCGAGTCGGCCGGGACGTTGGTCTTGAGACCGAGGCCGGGCTTCGTGGTGCTGGTGCCTTCAAGCGTTTCGAATAGCACGGCCCGGCGGGGCATGGTGCTGACGTCCTTCGGCGGTTCGACGTTTTCCGGAGGGGCGCCCGGATTGCGGACATCGAAACTGGCGTACTTCATGCCGAGGAAGCCGGGACCGACGCGGCCGCCACCGACCGAAATGAAGAGCGGCAGATCCATGCTCTTCATGGCTTCGACGTCTTGGGCGTACTGGTGGCTGAGCACCGAGCCGATGTGCGGGAACTCGCTGAGCGGGTTGGGCACCCGACCGGTGTTCATCAAGAAGGTGCCGCGGTTATGGTCCCCTTCGCTGGTCGTGAGCGAGCGGATGATCGACAGGTTCTTGAACTGCTTGGCGACGGTCGGCAGGTGCTCGGTGATTTGCACCGCGCTCCCGGCGGCGGTTGGCTTCGGCTTGTGTTCGCCGCCGTTTTGGCTGTCCGGCTTCATGTCCCAGAGATCGATCGTGGCCGGGCCACCACCCATCCAGAGGATGATGAGGCTCTTGTTCTTCTTCTTCATTTCGGCGGCTTGGGCCGAAATGTTCGAGAGGAACGACATGCCGGGGGCGACCACAGCGGCGGCACCAGCGGAGTGTTTCAGAAAGTGGCGGCGATCCATGGTCAGACCCTCGGGTGTTGGCTGAGTTTGTTGCAGCCGTGTGTCCGCGTGTGCGGAAGAGCAGTGTATGTTGGGGTTTGCGTCGCGTTTGCCGGTGTCGTACCAAACTCCACGCCGCAATTGTACCTTTCGGACGCACCCCGTGCACGCGCGTTCCCGATTTTCGGGAAAGTCCCGCGAAAATTCCTGCTCACTCCGCCTTGATCCGCACCCGGCGGATTTCGATGGCCCCGGCTTCCGCCCGAATGCCGAAGGTCGTCGCGGCCGGTTTCGCCTTCATTTTCTTGATACTTTCGCCGTTGCATTTGAACTCGGCATTCTCGCCGATCAGCACGATCTCGAACGAATTCCAGTCGTCGGCCTTGAGGTTCTTGATGTCCGAATCTTTGATGTCGAACTTCATCCCGCGAAAGTAAAGATCATTATTGCAGCCCTTGCCGGCTTTGAAATCGAATTGGATGTGCGCGTCTTTGGCGAAGCTTTTCTCGGTGAATAGTGTGATGTCCCCTTTGGCTTTGCCGTCGATCACGATGGCTTCGTCCTTCACGACGAAGCGTTTCGTCACGGTTTCTTTCTTGCCGCTCAGCGTTTCACCCGGTTTGTCCTTGTCTTTAGTCGGCGCGACTTGCCAGCCGGACAGATCCATGCCGTTGAACAGCATCGCGAAGCCGGGTTCCGGTTTGAAATCGGCGGCGGAAACGAATGGGGCTACGAGGAGCAGAACGAAAAGGGATCGGAGCATAGCGACACTTTCGAGGTGAGCATGGGTTAATTGGTTCAACACCCTACGCTCTCAAAAGTGTCGAGCCAAGAATCTTTGCCGCCGAGAAAGAAGAGAACGCGGAGGTATCATGCCTTGATTCCATAGCTCTCTCTCTGCGATCTCGTCTTTCTCCGCGGTGAATATCTTCCCGAACTATGCCACCGCCAGCATCGGCTCTTCAGCAAACTGCCCGGCCGAGTGGACGAAGCACTCGAAAATCTGTCGGTCGAGCGCCGAGGCGGTGTCGCACTCGGGGTGCCATTGCAGGCCGATGCAGAACCATTCCTCGTCGGTTGTTTCGATGGCTTCGATTACGCCGTCGGCCGATTTCGCCGCGACCCGCAGTTGCTTGCCCATCTGGTTGATGGCTTGGTGGTGGGTGCTGTTCACCCGCAGTTCCGGGGCGCCGAAGATGTCTTCGAGCGTCGTCCGCGGCACCACCGTGACCATGTGCCGGTGCGGTCCACCCGACGGATCGAAGTGCGGGAGCGCCTTCGGATTGTCGGCCGGGAGGTGCAGGAACAGCGTGCCGCCGAAGTAGACGTTGAGCAGTTGCATGCCGGAGCCGATGGCGAGCAGCGGGAGTTTACGTTCGACGACCCGGCTCAATACGAAGCGGTCGCAATCTTCGCGGCGGGCCAGCATCGGCTGCACGGCGTTGGTGATCTGCATGCCGTTGCGGCGCGGGTCGAGGTCGAGACCGCCGGTCATCACGACGCCCGAAAGCATGTCGAGGATCGTTTCGATCTCGGCGTAGTTTTCTTTTTGGAAGGGGGGAATCAATATCGGCAGGCCGCCGGCGCTCAGCACCGCTTCGAAGTAGGCCGCGTTGAGTTTACTGTAAGCGGGGCCGTTTTTCGGAGCGTAAAAGTCGGTGTTGATACCGATGAGTGGGCGGGGCGGCGGTGTTGGGAGCGAGCGTGCGGCCATCTGGGAAAACCCTCCGTGGTGCCGAGTCCTGTAGGGCATCCTGCCCCGGTTATTGATTCGAGAGAGGAGTTTACCCCCGCGCGAAGTTCGGTTGCAAGCCGAATTACAATCTGGGTGTGGAAAAAGCCCGACAACACAAATCAGCTCAACCGTCTTGCAGCTTCGCTCAGTTCGAGGCAGGCGCCCTCGAGGTCGCGGTTGCCAATGCTCTTGGCTTTGGCCAGGCCGGCTTCGGCGAAGCGGAGCGCGTCGGTGCCGCGCTTCGCGCTCAGCATCGTTTCGGTCGCCGCGATGTAGAACTTGGCCTCGTCCGGGTTGCGGGCGATGAGATCCATGAATTCCTTCACGGCCTCGTCGGCCCGGCCCGACTTCGCCAGTAGCCGGGCCTTTTGCAGGCCGAATTCGTTGGCCCGTTTGCCGCCGTTGTTCGCGGCGTCGTATTCGGCCCCGGCGCTGGCATGCTGCAATGCGGCCGCCGGATCGCCGTCGGCGTTCGCCGCGGCGACGAGGCAGGCGAACAGGGTGTAGCGGTCGGGGCGGGCAGCATCGACCGGCTTGGCGATCCCGGCTTGGGCGAAGGCCACGGCGAGTTCCCGCGCGTCCAACTTCAACGACGCCCGCATCGCGTCTTCGATTTCCAGTGGCGTCAGGTCGTCGCCTTTCAACGCGGCCAAGTCGGCGGCGTTCATCGCGCCGAAGTCGAGTTTCTTCTTGGCGGCCGCGAGCAATTCCGGCGGCGGCGTACCCGGCCCTTGGCGCTCGGCGCCGAGCTTGTGCCGGAGGCGGTTGAAGTCGTAGACCTCCATCGGGTACGACTCTTCTCCGCGTTGTTTGCGCGGGGCCGACCCGGCGACGCAGTCTTCGAGGAATTTGAGCACGCCCAGTAGACGCTTCCGCAGGAGTTTGCTCCCGCCGGCGTCGAGTGGAGAGGCGCCGCCGAAGACTTTCATCGGCCGGTGCACCCAGTCGTTCTCGAAGTATTTCTCGGCGTAGGCCTTCAGTTTCATCTCGGCTTCGGTGATCTCGGTCATGCGGATCGGGTAGGCGAGTGCCTCTTGGACGATCTCGCCGAATTGCGGCGGTCCGCTCCCTTCCACCGGCTCTTCGACGGCCATGTTCAACCGGTCGCGCATTTCCACGGCCAGTGTTTGGGCCGAGCGCTTGTTCCCCGACCAGAGCCGCACCAAGCCGCCGTTGATCGTGAGGTTACCCATGGCCTTGGCCATGGTCGTGCCGGTATCGACGAGCGACGGCAGCGGTTCGACCAACATGCAGCCGAAGTTCGTGCCGCTCTCGTCGGACTGCGCGCCCATGATCCGGCCTTCGGCGTCCCACGCTTGCAGCAGTTGCAGCACCGCGTTCGGATCGCGGATCTGCAGGTAGTAGCGGAACTCTTTGTAATCGCACTCGGCTTCCATCCCTTGGGCGCACTTCAGCACTTCGGCGAGCGCGGCCGTCTCCTCGGCGTGGGCATCGTCGAATTCGGCGTCGAGGCTCTTGATCAGCGCGTCGAGCGCCGGGCCTTGGTCGCCGAGCCAAGCACGAACGACGCCGAGGTTGAACCATGCCGCCGGGTCGCTCGGGATCTTCGCCGTCAGGTCTTCGTAGGCCTTCTTAACGTCCGCCAAGCGGCCCGTCTGCGGGAGGTCGGCCGGTTGGGCGGTTGCCCGCAGTTGGTACATCTTGGTGGCGCAGTTCGGTAACCGCGACCCCGAGCCGAAGAGGCTGTCGTATTGTCCGATGGCGTCGGCGTCGCCGGGGTTGAAGTGGATGGCGCGGGCCAGCGCCGCGGCGGACGCCACCGGGCGGTTGAGGATCAGCTCGTTGCGGGCGATCATCTCGTGGACTTGGGCGAGTTGGTCATGCGCTTCGGGCGAGTAGGCCTCCGCCGCTTTGCGGTAGAGCAACAGCGCCCCGATGACTTCGCCTTCGCTCTGGCGGAAGAGCCCCTTCAGCAGGTAACCCATGGCGAAGTTCGGATCGATGGCGAAGGCTTTCTCGAGGATTTCCTCGGCCTTCTCCATTTTGCCTTCGCGGAACAGGATGTGGGCGTAGTAGCCCCAGGGTTGCGGCGCGGAGGCACCGTGCTCTTTCACCAATATTTCCATCATCTTCAGGGCATTTTCGAGCTGGCCCTGCTGGTACATCTCCAGGCCGGTTTCGATTTTGTCCCAGTAGCCGGCGCAGCACCACTTGAATTTCTTGCCGCTGCCGCAGGGGCAGTTGTCGTACGGGTTCGGGGCGGCCATGGGCGAGCGTCTCTTCGGTTCGCAAATTGTTCAGAGTAGGATATGGGGCCGGGGCCGATGCGAAAACGGGCGATCTCCACCGCGACCCGTGGCGAGACTCTGCCGACTCCCGTAAGCTACCAGCGCCTGCCCCTCCCATCAGCCGAGGTGATTCCCATGCTCCGCTACGTGCTCCCCGCTTTGCTGCTCACGGCAGCGCCGCTGTTCGCCCAATGGAAGCTCGACGACAAGTTCAAACCCCTCAAGCCGGACGACATCGTCGATGCGAAATCGACCCCGGCCCCCGATGGGGCCATCGTGCTCTTCGACGGCAAGTCGGCCGAAAAGTGGACGAAGACCAGTGGCAAGCCGGTGGAATGGAAGCTTGAAGACGGCCATTGGGAAGGCGTGAAAGGCCACGGGGACATCATGACCAAAGACAAGTACGCCGGGAAGTTCAAGCTTCACGCCGAGTTCCGCGTGCCGTACGAGCCGGGCAACAACGGCCAAGGCCGGGGGAATTCCGGCATCTACCTGCAGGGACGTTACGAAATCCAAGTGCTCGACAGCTACGGATTGAAGAGCGGCAAGAACGATTGCGCTTCGATCTACGATCTGTTCCCGCCGAAAGTGAACGTCTGCAAGGCGCCGAGCGTCTGGCAGAGTTACGACATCGAGTTCACCGCGCCGGTGTTCGACACCGACGGCAAAAAGAAGACCGAACCCGTCCACATCACGGTGTATCATAACGGGGTGAAAGTCCACGACGATGCGAAGGTCGAGAAGGACAACACCACCGCCGGACTCGGCGGAGACCCTGCGAAACCGGGCCCGATCATGCTCCAAGACCACGGCCACCCCGTGCAATACCGCAATATTTGGTTGCTTCCGATCAAGTGAGATCGATCTGATGCAAGAATTGGAATCGATCGTCCCAGCCGTGGCCGCGGAACCCTCTCCGGCCACGGCTGAGTCGTTGAAACACGGTCCGCAAAACATTGCGCAGGCCGGGAAAGAATTGCTACGCCTGTCGCTGCCGTTCATCGTCAGCAGCAGTTGCACGACGGTGCAAATCTTCATCGACCGCATCTTCGTGTCCGGCGTGAATTCGGACGCGGTCGCGGCGGCAATGCCCACCGTCGGGTATTTCTGGACTCCGCTGGCACTATTACAGTTCACTGTGCTTTATGCCACGGTCTTCGTCGCGCAGTACATCGGCGCCGGCCGGCCAAATCGCGTCGGCCCGGTCGTCTGGCAGGCTTTGTACTTCGCCATCGGCGCCGGGATTCTCTTCCCGCTCTTGATCCCCGTGGCCGATCTTTTGATCGCGGCGTCGGAACACAAACCGGCGGTGAAAGTACTCGAACGGGCCTATTTCCGGGGCTTGAGCCTCGCGGCTCTGCCGACGTTGATCCTCGCGGCGACCAATGCTTTCTTCGCCGGGCGGCAGAAAAGCTGGACGGTGTTGCTGATCAACGTTGTCGGAGCCGTCACGAACGCCTTGCTGGCAATTCCGCTCATTCTCTGGCAACGCGACGACCCCGCCGCGGCGATGTTCGGCGCCGGCTTGGCCACGGCCTGCGGCACCGGCGTCTCGGCGATCCTCGGGTTGATTCTGCTCTTTCGGAGGCAGACTCGCGCCGAGTTCGGCACCCTTTCCGGCTGGCGCTTCGACCCGATGCTCTTCCGGCGCCTCTTGCACTTCGGTTTGCCAAACGGAGGCCAATTCTTCATCGAGGCGATGGCCTTCACGGCGTTCATCTACTTCATCGGCAATATCGGCGACAAAGAACTGGCCGCGACGACGCTGACGTTCTCCTTGAATCTGCTGACGTTCCTGCCGGTGATGGGCCTCGGCCAAGGGGTCGAGGTGCTCGTCGGTCAAAGGCAGGGGGAAGGCCGGCCGGAGATTTCGGCGCGGACGACGCACGCCGGGGCGATCTTGGCGACGGCGTACATGACCGTGATCGCTATGCTGTATTTGACGCTGCCGCACGTCATGGTGATGCCGTTCGCGGCCGAGATGGATCCCACCGAGTGGGAAAAGATCGAACCGATTATCCCGCTGCTGCTGCTCTTCGTGGCGCTTTACTCGCTCGCGGATGGCGCGAACATCATCTATGCCTTCGGCCTGCGCGGCGCTGGCGACACGCGGTTCGTCACGATCATCGCCATCGGAACCTCGTGGCCGTTGATGGTGATTCCGACTTGGCTGAGTTGGCACTTCGGCTGGGGCCTGTACGCCGCATGGAGTTTCGCGACGCTGTACGTGATCGTTTTGGCCATCTGCTTCGCGATCCGCTTCCGCGGTGGTCGCTGGCGGACGATGAAGGTCATCGAGCCGACAATGGTCGTTTAACAATTTCGCGCGGGCTGCATCGATTCGGGCCACGGGTGCTAAGAGATTGCGCAGTTAATACGCACCCTTTGCAGAAATAGATTGAAAATTGAGAGCTTTCCTTCACATAACTCAGGTGAAGCCCGAGCAGACACTCACCGATTCTTCATCGCATTTCAGGCCTTTTTGACTTGTTGCCGACCGACGCAGACTTATTTTAGAAGTGAGGTGGGGAAAATGTTGGCGCGAGTGTTGCGAATACACACTTGCTTTACGCTCCCATGATTTCTAATATTGCCGGAACTTATTTGCAGGCCGTGAGTTTCATCAGTAGTGGCCAATGCGTACTCACGTTATCGCTTCTCCGGGGTTTTGGTTCGATGCCGATCTTGCTCACCGAAGTCGAACTCTCCCCCGACGGTCTGTTGGAACAATCACCTGACGTTGATCGACCGTGGCGCGTGGCCCACACGCGACCCCGTCAAGAAAAAGCGTTGGCCCGGGAACTGGTCGCAGCGGGGGTTCCGTTTTACCTGCCGTGTCAACTCCGCCGCGTTCGCGTCCGCAACCGAGTCGTAACATCGAGAATTCCGCTCTTCAGCGGATACATTTTCGTGCAATCCACTGACGATGAACGCTGGCGGATCGCTGCCTCGAAACGCGTCGCCTGCTTTTTGAACGTCCGCAACGAAACCCGCTTCTTGGCAGATCTCCGAAGCGTCTGGAAAGTGTTGGATTTGGGCGAACCGGTGACCGTCGAAGACGGCGTGTCGCGCGGCTCGCCCGTGACGGTGCGGACGGGCCCGTTGGCGGGTATGACCGGGGTAGTGGAACAGGTGATGGGCGGATTCAAGTTTTTGGTCATGGTCGATTTCATCCGGCGGGGCGTGTCAGTGACTTTGGACGGCGAAATGCTCGGTTTCGTGCGATCGCGGAGCGAGGGGGGGGCATCGAGATGAGTCCGTTCGTATGGGTCGGGGCCATCGCCATCGCGTCGGGCTTGCTGTTCACTTGGGCCGCTCGCGCTTTCGCTTGGCGCGTCGGGCTAATGGACCGCCCGGATGGCCGCCGGAAAATCCAGAGCATGCCGGTGGCCGTGGTGGGTGGCATCGCCCTGTTCGCATCGACATCGTTCGCCGTGTTGGTCGCCTGTTTCGTCTCCGATGAAGTTTTCCACGCGGTCTCCGCAGACTTCCGGGCGCCGCTCGCCCTCTTCGCCGCCGGCGGGATCATCGCGGCCGTCGGGATGGCGGACGACATCTTTAACCTCCGTGCCCGCCACAAATTGATCGGGCAATTCGCCGCGATCGCGATCCTCATCGCCGGCGGCGATTTCCTCATCGAAGACGTCAGCCTCTTCGGCGGGAGCGTCCCTCTCGGTCGCTTCGCGGTTCCCGTCACGATCTTGTGGTTTTTGGGGGCCGTGAACGCGTTGAACCTCCTCGACGGCATGGACGGCATGCTCGGCTCGGTCGGCGCGATGATCTGCGCCTGCCTGGGGGCCATGGCCTTCGAATACGGCCATCCGATGGAAGGATTCGTGGCGATTGCGATGGCCGGCGGATTACTCGCCTTCCTCCGCTTCAACCTTCCCCCGGCGTCGGTTTACTTGGGCGATTGCGGCAGTATGCTCGTCGGCCTGACCATCGCGGCGTTGGCGACCCGCGCCTGCCTCAAAGGCCCCACGCTCGCGATCGCCTCGCCCTTGGCCCTACTGATCCTGCCGTTCACCGACACCGCCGCCGCCATCGTCCGACGAAAACTCACCGGGCGCGGTATCGCCGTCGGCGACCGCGGCCACTTGCACCACGTCCTCCAGAATCGCGGTCTGACCCGCGCCCGGACACTCATCCTCATCGCTGCCCTCACGGGTATCGCCTCGATCGGGGCGCTCACCAGCACGGTTCTGCAGAACGATTTTGCCGCGCTGGCCTCGGTGCTCGCCATCGCGGCGATTCTGGTGTCGAGCGGCCTGTTCGGCACGGCCGAACTCCGGCTCATCCGCGAGCGCGGCCGGGGGATATTTAGCAACCTCCGCGGTCGTTCGTCCCCTGTCGAAATGGAAGTGCGCTTGCAAGGGGAAGCCGACTGGGCCGAGGTTTGGAATCAGATCACGGAACAAGCCGAGGAACTGAACCTTGCGAGCGTGTTTCTCGACGTCAACGCGCCGGTTTGGCACGAAGGCTACCACCGCCGCTGGACCCGCAAAGGTCAGCCCGGCGACGCACTCTCGGTGTGGCGGGTCGATCTGCCACTGTTGGGCCACGGCCAACTCATCGGTCGGTTGAGCGTCAGCGGCTCGCGCGATCGAGAGTGCATCGCCGAAAAGCTGATGGTTCTGTCGCGGATCGTGGCCCGGGCCGAAACGCTGGCGTCCGAAATTGCCCGCGCCGCCATGGCGTCCAAATCGGGCGTCTACGCGCCCATCTTGCCGATAGCCTCGGCACCCCTCTCCGCTTCGGCTTGAGGCTCACGTCGCCGGGCAACCGGTGCAATCGCTTCGATCTTTTCGTCGACGGCGGCGTCCGCGCTCGGTTCGAATTACCCGGCGGAGTCGCTCGGCCCCGCGGCCGATAACATTGGGTAGACCATTCCCGAGGATCGCACCGTGGCCGCGCAGTCCGAATCGCCCGACGATACCGCCGGCAAACAGCCCTCGTTGCTCTTCGCCGCGCTACGCCGCTGGCCACTGCTGATCCTCGGCGCCGGCGTCGGAATGCTCATCGGATTCTTCGCGTTCGCGGCCCAAGCTCCGCAGTATCAGTCGTCGGCGAAAGTGCTGGTCATCAAGCAGCGGGTCGAACAGGTGTCCGGTTCCGATTCCCGCGCCGCCTATGTGGACGATTACGTCGCCACGCAGATTCCACTGATCAAGTCGGATTTGATCTTGACGGCGGCCGCCAAACGCCCGGAATTGAGCCAACTCAACGGGCCGCTGCCCGAGAACCCGAACGTCGCCGCCGGTGTCTTACTGGGCGGGCTCACCGTCGCCCGGGATAAAGACGCCACCGCGGGTGCCGGCGGCGGGAGCAACATCTTGCTGATGTCGTACCGCTGCCAAGATCCGCGAGATTCGTACTTGATCCTGCAAGCGATCATCGATGCCTACAAGCAGAAGTTGCTCGACGTTTACGCGGGGCAAACCTCGAAGCAAATCCAAGCCCTCGAAGCCCGCATCGAAGCCCACAAAACGTCGATCGACAAACAGTCGAAGTCCGAGATCGACCTCACCAAAGAACTGCTGAACATCACCGGCGAAGACCTCGTCGTCGTGCGCGGCCGCGTCTCCGCCGATCGGGAGCGCGAGTTTGCGCTGGCCATCGAATTGAAGGACATCGAAGACCAACTCGCCCTGATTAAAGCGACGGGCAACAACCGGCGCGACCGCATCGCGGCGCTGAACCTGCTCACCGGTTCGAAGCGCATCGGCGCCGAGCCGAACGCCTTGACGCCCGAATTCCGACTCCTCGGGCTGCAAGCCGAGCGCAAAGAGATGGGCGAGCGCCTCGGCAAAGATCACCCTCAGATCAAAGCCATCGACGGCCAGATCGAATACTTCAAGAAGCTGGTCGAAGACCAGAATCCGGACGATCCCCTCGGCGTCCTCGACGAATTGAAACAGTTGCAACTCCAACTCGAACGCCGACTGAAAACGGCGAAGTCTCAGACCGACGTCATCCGGGCACGCCGGGAGGACGACGACAAAAGCCTCAAAGGCGGGTTGAACCTCACCCTGCGGATCAACGCGGCCAAAGCCGCCGTCGCAGAAGAATCCAAGCGGATGAGCGAGCGGCAATTCGAGGTCGAATCGCTGCGGCAGGCCCAAAAGGCCGAGCTGGCCGGCGGATACGAAGCGTCCGTGATCACGCCGCCGCGCGAAGGGGGCAAAGTCGGCGCGGGCCTTCTCAGTTGGCTATTGGCCGGGGCCGTCCTCGGCACCCTGCTCGGCATGGGGCTCTCCGTGTTGGCCGAGCTCACCGATAAAGGTTTCCGCTCGTCGGCCGAAATCCGCCATCGACTCGGGGCACCCATCTTCGGCCACCTGCCGCCGATCGATCTCAAACAGAAGCGGGACGCCGACGTCTCGGCGGCGTACGACCCGAGCTTGGTGGTGGCCCTCCGTCCGAAGTCGATGGAGTCGGAAGCCTACCGGGGCGTGCGGGCCCAGCTCATGGTGCTGACGCAAGACAAAGGTCACCAAGTGATCCAGATCACCAGCCCCAACCCCGGCGACGGCAAATCGACCCTCGCCGCCAACCTCGCGATCTCCATCGCCCAAGCCGGGAAAAAGGTCATCCTTCTCGATTGCGACTTCCGCAAACCGCGCGTCCACAGGTTGTTCCACATCCCGGATCCGGAACTCGGTCTGGCGTCCGTCACCGATGGGCAATCGGCCCTCGCCGACGTCATCCGCCACAGCGACATCGACCGCCTCGATCTGCTGCCGTGCGGCACCCGGCCTTCGAACCCGGCCGAATTGCTGTCGAGTTTGAAATTCCAAGATGTCCTCGCGGAGCTGCGGCAACTCTACGATTTCGTCATCGTGGATACGCCGCCGCTGCTGGCCGTCAGCGATCCCCGGGTCGTGGCCCAGCGCGTCGACGGAGTCTTGATGGTCTTCAAGATCACGAAGAAAATCCGCCCGCAAGCCGAGCGCGCCCGTGAACAACTCGCCGACATGGGCGCCAACCTCCTCGGGATCGTCGTCAACGGCGCCGGAAAACCCCTCGAGCAAGCTGGCTACAACTATCAATACGCCTACGATTACGACTACACTCAGAGCTATGCCGACGATGCCCCGACCGGGACGTTCGAAAAACGAGCCGGGTGAAAACGGGTGCTGGATCGCGAAGGATGGTATGCTACGCCGATGCTCCCACTCGCCGATACCCACGTCCATTTGCTCGCGGGCCTCGACGACGGCCCCCGCACCGACGATGAAGCGTTGGCCATGTGCCGGATGCTGGTCGCCGAAGGCGCGCGGAGCGCGACCGCGACCGCCCACCTGCACCCGGAATACCCGGCCAACACGCCCGAACGCATCGTTGCTGCGACCGCTCGCCTCGCGGGGCAGCTCCGCGAACAAGCGATTCCCCTCGCCGTGGTTCCCACGGCCGAGATCGTGATGACCGACGACCTATTCGAGCGCTGGCGCGCCGGCGATGTTCTCTCAGTTGGCAACCTCAACAAGTATCTCCTCGTGGAAATGCCGACGGGCGCATTCCTCGACTACCGCGCGACGGCCGCCGCTTTGCGACCCTTCGGCGTCCGCATCATCGTGGCCCACGCCGAGCGCTACGAACCGCTGCTGCACGATGCGGCACTCGCGGTCGATTGGATCGCCGCCGGCTGCCTGATGCAATTTTCGGCCGAAGCGGTCGCCGACCCGCCGGGGAACGACGGCCCCGCGATGAAACTCTGGGCGCAGCGCGGGTTGATCCACCTGCTCGGCTCGGACGGGCACCGCATCGACCGCCGCCGACCGGAGTTGCGGGCCGGTTACGCGCAGTTGAAAAAATGGATGGGAGCCACGGCCGCGGAGCGCGTCGGCAGCATCTGGGGCACGGCCGTGCTGCAAGGGCTCCCGGTGAACAACCCCCCGCCGAAGCCCCCGAAGAAAACTTGGTTCGCGGCGTGGTTCTCCGGGTGACCGACGAATTTTCTCCGCTTGGATCGATTCAGGATGCGCGAACAAATTATCGACGTTGGGCGGGTTGAGCCTATGCCGGCCCGGCGGGAGGCTGCCCCGAAATATCGCAGACCGCCTCTGCGATTGACACCCTCGGCAACGATTCTTGGACGTTTTCGTAGGGCGGGTGGAGTTTTCGAGGCTACCCATTTTGTGGAATTTCGAAGAATCGTTGCCATTGGTTCGATTTTTGGCATGCCCTTTGATCCAATTTTAGATTTTAGGTTTCGGTCATTCTGCACACCCCCCCCGCCGAAGGCAGCGAAAGCAGCGAAAGCTCCGAAAGCTAAATCGCATTGCCGACCGTTGTGCTGGCCCACCAAGGGTTTAGGAACGATTCTCGGAGTTTCTTTGTGATGAGCTGTTTTCGTAGGTCACGCTCGGTATGACGCCGGTGAGAATCCGGTACGGGAATGGCGTCACGCCGAGCGTGACCGACAAAGCATCGTGTCAGACGAGATGAACGCAAAAACGTGCAGGCGTCGATGGTGGGGTAAAATCAGGAACGGGCCGCAGTAGCGGCTTCCACGATGGCGATCTCGTCCGGTGTCAGGCCGTACAATTCATAAACGATGGCGTCGATGCGATCATTGGTGGCATCGATCTCCGCTTGGAGTTGCGATTGCTGGTGTGGGGTCTTCGCTGACGCGAGGCGAATGCGGAGAGAAAGCGTCGCATCAACCAACTGAACGATTCTAGCATGCTCCGCACGCTGAGCAGTATCCGTAAAATCCAGCAGCCTCACGGGCATACAATCCAGTTCATTGGTCCCTACATTGTTGTTAGTACTTGTGAGTTTGAATCGCCATTGAAATAGTGACGAATTGAGAAGTGCAAGGATATATTGCGTTACATACCTAGCCCCCCCGACAGTTTCGACGACGATAGAATTTGTCGAATCGGCAAAATAGCATAGCGGCTCTATAATAGTAGCAACAATCCGCAATCGCTCATCGACGCCTGTAATGCGCTGCGTCGCTATGCGCTTCACATGCGCGAGTGGTCGTGGAGCATTATCCTGCAGAAATCTAGCCTCATTGAGCCACTCGAGATTGCCCTGTGAGAGTTTGGTCTTCTGGTAATATTGACCGATCTCGACACCCTTCAACATTCTCGCTGATGTCGGCTCATCCGTGATGTATTTCCGGTACGTCGTCTGGTTGATTTCGCCGCGGTTTACCTTGATCCATTCGCAATCGCCCATCCTGGCCACTTTGGGACTGCCGTAAATTTTTTGACACAGCGCCCACGAGCGATCGTCGCAAAGCGGGATGGGAAGGTTTTTCGGATCGACCATTTTCAAGTCACAGCGCCGTATGAGACAGGCAAGGAATTTGTCGTGGAACGAATTCCAAGGGTATGTTCGCAAGCTCATCTCGACATCATCCGCCTCTTCACCTTTGCCGGCAGTGAGAATCGTAGTTGACAGTTTTGCGTTCAGAAAAACTCGCCGCGACGGATTGTCCTTTTGAGGGAAGCAGTCAGCGTTCAGGCGCATTGTATTCGCCATTAAGTATTTTCGTGTCGCCGAGCAACTTGTGTCTGCCAGAATTGAAAGCGGAACAATCATACCAAAC
>JBBRUN010000022.1:0-21314 GCA_038247765.1 Gemmatales bacterium
AGATGGCGTAGTCTTTCACGGACTCGATGAGGAGACGGAATGGGTCGGAGCGGAGAACGCTGGGGGAGATGGAAATCATGCCAGTCACACTAAAGTTGGAGACTTTTTGCAATGTCAAAGTGGGCTTTGTTCAACTATAACCTGAACTTGGGCCGTAGTCGCTCCTGTTTCCGGGTGGGCCAGCGATTCTTGGAGGTTTGGATTCCGGCCGGGTGCGTTCCGACTCGGCATTGAATGTCCGCAGTCCTGACATTTGCGGAAGTTTCGCCGTGTTTTGACTTTGAAACATGCGGAATGTTTTCCTTTGCGACGGCTCTTGCAACAGGCCAAATCCTCCATAAACTACTGGAACTAAAGGGAATATCGCGTCGCGGCTGAGAGAAACGCACCGGACTGTCGCTCCGGAGGTTGCGGGTTCGACCCCCGTCACCATCGTACTAAAGCCTATGAATCCTAGTGGTTCATGGGCTTTTTCTATTACCACTTCGATCGAACCGCACGGATTCCGGGTCCATGGACGACGCCGCGCACGCCTTTTTGCAACAACTCCTCGAGACGCCGAGCCCGTCCGGTTTCGAGCAGGCCATCCAAGCCGCCGTGCGCGACCACGCCGCCGGGTTCAGCAATAGCGTCACCACCGATACCCACGGGAACGTCTTCGCCGCCCGGCATCCGCTGGGGAAACCGGCCGACGCTCCACGCATCATGCTGGCGGGGCACTGCGATCAAATCGGCTTGATGGTGCAACACATCGATTCCGAAGGTTTCATTTACGTCCAACCCATCGGCGGGTGGGACGTGCAGGTGCTCATCGGGCAATACCTCGCGGTGCACACGAAATCCGGTTCGCACATCGGTGTCATCTCGCGCAAGGCCATTCACTTACAGACCCCGGAGGAACGCAAGAAAGTCCCGGAATTCCAAGACATTTGGATCGACCTCGGCTTCAAGAACAAAGAGGACGCTGAGAATGTCGTCCGCTGCGGCGACGCCGTGACGTTCGTGCTCGGATACCGGCCGCTGCGCAACGGCCTCGCCGCATCCCCGGCGATGGACGACAAAGTCGGCGTCTGGATTGTGATGGAAGCACTGCGGTTGTTGAAGGATCGCGAACTCCGGGCGAGCGTGTTCAGCGTGTCGACCGTCGCCGAGGAAGTCGGCCTGCGCGGGGCGACCACAGCGACCTATTCCGTGAACCCGCACGTCGGCATCGCCGTCGATGTCTGCCACGCGACCGACACGCCGGGGAACGACAAGAAACAGATCGGCGACGTGAAGTGCGGGGGCGGTCCGGTGCTCTTCCGGGGGCCGAACATCAATCCGCGCGTCTTCGATTTGCTCGAAGCGACGGCGCTCGCTCACGGCATCCCGTTCCAAGTCCGCGGGGCGCCGCGGGCCACGGGAACCGATGCCAACGCCATGCAAATCAGCCGGCAGGGCGTCGCCGTGGGGTTGATCGGCATTCCGAATCGCTACATGCACAGCCCCGTGGAAATCGTGCACCTCGACGACCTGTCGAACGCTGCGAAGTTGCTCGCGGAGTTCTGCGCCGCCGTGGGACCCGATATGGATTGGACGCCTTGATTGAGACAGAGAAGAAGGAAGATTTTCACCGCAGAGAAAGAAGAGATCGCAGAGAAGCAGAAATCTTTGTCGGGTCAATGAACGCCTGAGCAGGCGCGAGTCATAATCTCGTAGTCTTCTCTGCGTTCTCTTGTTTCTCTGCGGTGAAAATCCTGAAATCAGATTGATTGTGAATTGCGGATTCACAGATGGGGGCGCTTGCTGGGCGCAGGTTGGGCTTCGAAATCCCTAATCCGAAATCCGGGTTCCAACGATGCTCGACTTCGCCACCACGGCATTCGTATCGATTCTCTTCCTCGTCGATCCGCCGGGGACGATCCCCGCGTATCTCGCGCTGACGGCGCATTACGATGCGGCCCGCCGCCGCCGGACGGCTCGCACGGCCTGCATCGTCGCGACGCTGACCTTGATGACCTTCGCCGCCGGGGGGACGTACTTATTCCACTACCTGAGCCTGACTCTGCCGGCGTTCCAAATCGCCGGGGGATTGATCCTGTTTAAAGTCGCGATCGACATGATCCAAGCCCAGCGGCCGACGCAAGAGGACTCCGAAGAAATGAAGGAGAGTGCGGCGTCGAACGATGTGGCGATCACGCCGCTGGCGATCCCGTTCCTCGCCGGTCCGGCCGCGCTCTCGACGGTGGCAGTACTCAGTTCGAAAGCCCAAAACTGGGGCGAATCGGCGCTGGTGCAAATCGCCATTGTGCTCACCGGCCTCTGCTGCTTCATCACACTCCGGCTTGCGGAGCCCATTCAAAAACGCCTCGGCATGACGGGCATTCACGTGCTCGGCCGGGTGCTCGGCTTGGTTCTCGCCGGCATCGCGGTGCAGTTCGTGTTGGATGGCGCCGCCGCGGCCAAGCTAATTCCGCCGGTGCGGGGGGAGTAGCCGCCCCGCCCTTTAAGGGCGGGGCTATCGTGCGCAAGCCCCGTGAACGGGGCTAAAATGTCACGGGTAGCCCCGTTCACGGGGTTTCGATCCGCTCGCCTCGCCCTTGAGGGCGGGGCGCAACCCGGAGTGTCTCGTGTCCAGAAATTACTATACCGAAATTCATTTGCATATCACTTGGCATACCAAAGAGAGCGCCCCCATATTAACCCCCGAATATCAAACTACGGTATTTCGCAGCATCCGGGATCGGTGTTCCAAAACGCCGCAGGTGATATTTCGGGAAATCGGGGGAATCGAAACGCACCTCCATTTGGCGGTGAGTGTCCCTCCGACCTTGCTCATCAGCGAATGGATCGGACAATTGAAAGGCGGTTCGTCCTTCGATCTCAATCAGCAAGTCGGCTCCAAAGTCTTGGAATGGCAAGCCGGTTATGGCGTCGTCAGTTTTGGAACGAAGAACATGGAATGGGTGATCCGGTACATTCGCAATCAAAAAGAACACCATGCCCAAAAAACGACTCTCAGTCGATTGGAACGAACCCGCGTCTTAGATTCGGATGAACTTCCATGATCGGCCAAGCTTTCATCCCTCAAGGGTGATTCGCCTGTCCTGAAGCCCCGTGAACGGGGGCTAAAATGTCACGGGTAGCCCCGTTCACGGGGCTTCAATCCGCTCGCCCCGTCCTTGAGGGCGGGGCACAACGAGGACGACCATGCGCCACCGACTCCTCGCCGAACCGGGCACCGTCGTCGTAAAGGTCGGCACCAACGTGCTCGCGAATGCCGAGGGCGTCCTCGACCGAGATCGCATCGCGTCGCTCGCCCATCAACTCCACGCCGTCCGTGAGCGCGGTTGGCGGGTGGTGCTCGTCAGTTCCGGCGCCATCGGGGCGGGTGTCGGCAAGTTGAATCTCGGCAAACGGCCGACCGACCTGCCCCATTTGCAGGCTTGTGCCGCCATCGGCCAAACGGCACTCATGCAGATCTACCAGGAATGCTTCGCCCCGCACGGAATCCTGCCGGCGCAGATTCTGTTGACCGGCGGGGACTTCGACAACCGCGCCCGCTATTTGAATGTCCGCAATACGATTCTCACTCTATTCGAATATCAATGCCTGCCGATCATCAACGAAAACGACACCGTATCGGTGGCCGAAATTAAATTCGGCGACAACGACCAACTCGCGGCCATGGTCGCCAACTTAATGCAGGCGAAGTTGTTGATCTTGCTGACGAACGTCGACGGCCTCTATTCCGCCGATCCGGGGATCGATCCGACGGCGACCTTGCTGGAAACCGTCCCCGCGATCGACCGCAGCGTCACAGAATTGGCCGGGGCAACCAAAAGCCAGCTCGGCACCGGCGGCATGCGGAGCAAGCTCAAAGCCGCCCGACTGGCCACGTCGGCCGGCGGGGCGGTGATCATGGCCAATGGCGCCACGGACGGGATTTTGGAAGCCATTTTCCGGGGCCAATCCGTCGGAACTCTGTTCCTGCCGCAATCGGACGGCGTCCCGGCTTGGAAGCGCTGGATCGGCCTGACCGCCCGACCCAAGGGATTGCTGCTCATCGATGCCGGGGCGCAAAATGCCGTCCTGCAACTCGGCAAAAGCTTGCTGCCCGTCGGCGTCCGAGAAGTCGTCGGGGAATTCGGAAAGGGTGACTTAGTCAGCATTTGCGACGCGACGGGAGCCGAGATCGGCCGGGGGCTGAGCAACTACTCCGCCGTCGACGCGGCGAGGTTGGCCGGACTGAATACCCAGCAAATTGCCGAATTGCTGGGGAAAGTCGCCTACCCGGAATTGGTCCACCGCGACAATTTGGCAGTGATGAAATAGCCCGAATGGGGAATTCGGAATGCAGATCGATTTCTACATTCCGAATTCCGCACTGCGAATTCCGCACACGATTGTTAGCTTCCGCCGTGTCACCCGTCTGTAACTGCGACGGATGCGATTATGAAGCCCGACCTTCGAAAGCCGGATATGCGACGCACGGAGTTCGAAGCTCTGTACGCCCTGCACTCCCGCGAGGTTTGGGCTTTGGCCTACGCTCGCTGGATGGACGCCGACTCGGCACAAGACATCATGCAGGAAGTATTCCTGAGATTTTGGAAACAGTTGGAAGGCCAAGGGCCGAAACAAACGACGGCCGAAACGATCCTCAACCCGCGGGCGTGGTTGCTCCGGGTGGCCCGAAATTTGGCCGAGGACTACGCGAAAAGCTCGTTCCGCCGCCACGGCACACAACCGCCGGAAATGCTCGGGGGCTTGCAAGGCCGGGACGACCAGCCTTTGGCGAAAATGGAACGCGAGGAAGCCTTCGCCCAGATCCGCAGTGTTCTGGATGAAATGGCGACCGGTGACCGAGAAATATTGACCCTGCGGTACGCTTTCGATTACGAAACGACCGCGATCGCCGAAATCCTCGGCGTGGCCTCATCCGCCGTCCACATGCGGCTAAGCCGTGCCCGACAGAGACTGGCCGAGCGACTCTCGGCCGCAGGAGTGAATCAAGAGCCATGAACCGAAATACTCTCCCCACTATGAACCAGCCGCCCGACGAACTCGGTGAGATGGACCGGAAGTTCTCCGCCTTCTTCAAAGCACAACTACCGCAGCAATGGCCGCAGGCGCCCTTGGCCAAGGCCGAAGTGGCCCAGCACCGACTGGCCCCGCGGCTTGACAGAGGCCGCGTCACGCTGGCCGCCTCGGTCGCCTGCCTCCTTGGCTTGGGCTTGGCTCTGTCATATGGGCCGACGTTCCAAGCCACTCAGTCTCCGGATGGCAACCTACTCCCGGGTAGCAACGCCGACGGCAAGAATCTTCACAGGCACATGGCACCTGAGAATCAGCCGAAACTGCCGTGATCGACGTGGTAGATTTCGGCTCGGCAAGGGAAAAAAAAGCGTGGCTCAGCGTTGGTAAATCGGTAAATAGTGCGACGGAACCGACAAGATCAACACCGCGATCGCGGTTTGGTAAGCGGGGCCGACGTGGCCTTCTTTCGGGTCTTTCCACGAGCCGTTGGCCTGCTGGCTACCCAGTAGTTTGGTTTTCATCTTTTCGTAGAAATCTTGCCATTCTTTGCCGCCGACTTGGTGATACGCGTGAGCCGCGTAATAAGCCCCGTACCACCAATGCTGGCGGTCGTCGCCGGTGGTGTTGAGGTACTTCACGGCGTTGGCGATTTCTTTTTTGTCGTACTCGCCGCAGAGTTGCAGGACGCAAACGCCTGCGGCGGTTCGAGCGTAGCCGGCGGGGCCGCCGCCGATTTGGTAGCGGTAGCCACCGGTGCGGGCGTCGTGGCATTTGTTGATGTAGGCGATGGCGTTCTTCATCTTCTCGTCGGGGACGTGCAGACCGCTGTCCTTGGCCCCGCGCAGGGCCATGACTTGCATGATCGTCACCGAGACATCGGCCCCGGTCGGTTGCGGTTCGTAGCGCCAACCGCCTTCGTGGTTTTGGGTCTTGCAGATCAAATCGACGGCTTTTTTCAAGACTTTCTTCACTTCTTCGTCGCCCGTCATCCCCCAAACTTGCGAAAGGGCGAGCGTGGCCATGCCGTGGGCGTACATGTTGCCGCCGGTGTTGCCGACGAGGTAGCCGTCGGAGTCGCGGGCACCGGCGACCAAATTGCGAACGCCCTTGGCGACTTCCGGGCCGTATTTGCCTTGGCCGGGGAGGTGCCCCTGCGACATGTACGCCAGTAGCACGAAGGACGTGATCGCGGAATTATTGCCCCAGCTACCGTCTTTGTTTTGGGTTTCTTTCAGCCACTCGAGGGCTTGTTCCATGGCCTTTTTGGTTTTGTCGTCGATCTTCACTTTTTCTTCGGCGGCCGGGGCGCGGGCCGTGTTGCCGACACCGGCCAAGAGGGCGAGCAACAACAGGCAGGCGAGGGTGCGCATCGGGAGTCGCCTCGGGGGAATCGCGGATGAAGAAAGCCACGGGGAAAACTCCCCGTGGCTAGATCGTTCGGAACTCCGGTGAGTTCCGATGCGGGGCCGGCTACTTGGACGGCTTGGCGCCGTTCTTGATGTTCAAGTTGTACTGCTTGATGAGTTCGCGGAACTCGGCGGGGAAGGCGGATTCGGTGGCTTGTTGCACCTTGTCGCGTTCCTTCTTCTGGAGTTCGATGAACGAACCTTTGCCCTTGGCGTCGGCCCCGCTCGACTCGGTCTTCTTGTTCTCGCCGGCTCCGGTGCGGTCACCCGTGCCCGCTTGGCCTTCGTTCTTCTCTTGGCCCATGCCCATGCCCATCCCCATTCCGGGGGTCATTCCCATGCCCATTCCCATGCCCATTCCCATTCCCATGCCGGGGGTCATGCCCATGCCCATGCCCATGCCGGGCGTCATTCCCATACCGGGCATCGGGTTGGCTTGGGCTTGCTGGGGCTGGCCCGGTTGAGCCGGTTGCTGGCCCATGGCCATGGCGGCTTGGTTGAGGGCGCCGAGTGCTTCTTGGAGCTTCGCGGCGGCTTGCTCTTGGGCGGCTTGGGCCATGCCGGGTTGGCCCATTTGCAATTGCTGTTGGGCTTGCTGCAGTTGTTCTCCGGCTTGTTTCAGCTGCTCTTGGACAGCCATCGGGGCTTGGGCCTTGGCTTGATCGACGGCGGCTTGCGCGGCCATGTTGGCCTGCTGCGATTGCTGGAGGGCTTGGGTCGCTTCCTTGAGTTTCTCTTGGGCTTTGGCGAGTTGGCCGGGATCTTTGGCTTCGCCCATGCCCTCGCCGGGTTTGCCTTCGCCCATTCCGGGCTTGGCTTCGCCGGCTTCGCCTTTCATGCCTTCTCCCGGTTTCGGCTCGCCGGGCATCGGTTCGCCCTTCATGCCTTCGCCCTTCATCGGCTCGCCCTTCATGGGTTCGCCTTGCTTGGCTTCGCCAGGCATCGCAGGCTCGGCGGGCATCGGCTCGCCCTTTTGCTCGCCCGGCTTCATGGGCTCACCTTTCATAGGTTCGCCGGCCATCGGCATGGCCTTCGCGGCTTCCATGAGCTTGTCGATCGCCTTCTGCTGATTCTCGACGGCCTTCGGGATGTCCCCTTTTTCGAGGGCCGTGGCCGCTTCCTTGGCGTCCTTGGCGGCTTCGGGCTGCATCAGCATTTCGGCTTGCTTGGCGATGTCTTTTTGAAGTTCGGCCAAGTTCTTCTGGGCGTCGGCTTTCATCGGCTCGCCCGGCATCGGATCCATCGGCTTCTGGCCGGCTTGCTCGGCGGCTTTCTTGGCTTCGTCGGCGGCTTTCATCGCTTCTTCGATCGCCTTGGCGACTTGCTTCGCGGTTTCGGCGGCGTCGACCTTGTCCGGTTGCAGCGCGGCTTGGTCGGCGATTTCCTTGGCCTTTAATTCGTCGAGCTTCTTGTTGACTTCGTCCTTCGCCTTGGCGAGGTCGTCGGCGGCCATCTTCGCTTCGTTCGCGGCCGGCATCGGCATGTTCTTGTCGAGGTCGGCCTTGGCCATGTCTTGGTTCTTGGCGGCGTCGTCGATTTTCTTCGCGGCTTCGGGCGCGGCTTCCTTTACCAGCTCGCCGACTTCCTTGGTCGGGGCTTTGAGTTCTTCTTGCTTCTTGGCGATGTCGTCGGTTTTCGGCGCCTTGTCTTCGGCCTTCGCGGCTTTGTCCGCGTCCGCGGCGACTTTCTTCTCGTCCTTCACCAGTTCTTCGAGCTTCTTGGCGGCGTCTTCGAGCTTGGCGATGTCGTCCCGACGCTTTTCGATCGCCGCGATCTGCTCGTCGAGGGCCTTCTTGGCGTCTTTGAGCGCTTCGATGGCTTTCTCTTGCTCCGGCTTGGCCTCGGCCTGGTCTTTCTTGGCGAGGTCGGCGGCGGCTTTGTCGGCGGCTTTGTCGGCCTTTTCGAGGGCTTCCTTCACGACTTTATTGTCCGGCAGCGGCAGGTTCTTGAGTTCCTCGGTCTTCTTGGCCACGTCCTTTTGGGCATCGGCGGCCGGCTTCAGCGCGTCGGGTTTGGCCTTCTCGGTGAGTTCCTTGGCGGCGGTTTGTTCCTTGATCACCTTTTCGATTTCCTCGGCGGCTTTCTTCGCGGCGGCGAGGGCGTCGGTCTTTTCCTTCTCGGCGGCGGCGATCAACTTATCGAGGTCGGCCTTGGCTTCGTTCAGCCGTTCTTCGGCGTTCTTCTGGGCTTCGGCGGCGTCCTTGGTGTCGGCCTTGCGGAGGTCGTCTTGGGCGCGTCGCATTTCCGATTCGGCCGGGGTGATCTTCGCGGCGACCTCCTTAGCGGTCTGCTCCAAGGTCTTGCGGACTTCGCGGGTTTCGAACTCCAGCTTGGCTTGTTTGTCGGCGATGTCGTTGGCCCGTTCCTTGACCGGATCTTGGCCCTTCTTCGCTTCCAGATCCTTCGGCTCGGGCTTCTTCTCGGTTTCTTTCTTGATCTCGGCTTGGGTCGCGATCGCCTTGGCGATCTTGTCGCGGGCTTCCTTCAGCGCGGCGACTTTGTCACGCGGCGTCCGCAGGGCGACGGCGAGCGCTTGCAATTCCTTGGATACGCCCAGTTCGCGATCGGCGGCGGTTTTGAAGTCGGCGTTGTTGAGCGACATCCGGCTCAGTTCCATTTCCGCGATGATCCGCCCGCCGCGACCGGCGACGTCGGCGGCATCGTAGCGCTCTTTTTGCTCTTCGGTCAGCTTGGCGCGGAGGACGACCGTCTGCTTCAAAAAGTTCGTCATGTCGGCGCGGAGATCGCTCTGGGCGTCGGCCTGCTCTTCGCGGTCATCGACGGGCTTGCGGCCGGTGCGCGGTTGCTTCGATGCGCTGGTGCTCGAACGGAGCGACTTCAGATGGAGTTCGAATTCGTCTTTGGCGAAGCGCTCGAGTTTCTCGGCGGCGTGATCGAGCGATTTCAGGGCGTCCATATCGCTGAGCAGATCGCGCAGCTTGCTGACGATCTGCTTGTGTTGGTCGTAGGCGGCGCGCTGTTCTTTGGTGGCCGTCTCGGGATCCGGAGCTTTCGCGGCGGCGTCGATGTGCCCGATCACCGCTTGCATTTGCTCTCTCGACAGATTCGTGAGATCCTTCGAGATCTTCTCGAGGAGTGCTTTTTCCTTGTCGGCGGACACGTTTTGATATGACAGGACGCGGAGGGCCGTGGTGATGCGGCGGGCGGTCTCCTCGACGTCGGCGATGGCTTTTTGCTGCTGTTTCTTTTGGGCGGCGGGGTCGAGTTCGGCGGCTCGCAGTGCGGGAACCGCGGATACAGTCAGGGCGGCCGTGAGAAGAGATGCGGCCAACTGGCGGAGGGTCATGAAATCACCTCGGGGGAACTGCGGCATGGAATCCGCAGCATTTGATAAGAGTATTCAGCATTCGGACA
The DNA here is from genome assembly GCA_038247765.1 of Gemmatales bacterium. Lineage (GTDB taxonomy): Bacteria > Planctomycetota > Planctomycetia > Gemmatales > Gemmataceae > JALHQU01. The sequence continues at coordinate 9,798 of JBBRUN010000022.1, forward strand.
CGGATCGCAACAGGAAAGTTCCCGTCGATGCGATTCTCATCACTTCGGGGTCGCCGTGGGTTTGAAAACCCCGCGTTGCAGTTCCTCCAACCTCCGCAGCCTCTCGCGGCTCTCGGAGCGGCGTCGGTTCCAATCTTCCACTTCGGTCTGCGTCACGACGTCTTTGATTCTGGATTCCGAGAAGCCGGGTTTGCGACCCGGTGCGAGGCGATCGTTCGGCGACTGCTGCATTCGGTCGCGGTCGGCGACCTTTTCCAAGGCGTATTTTCGATCGTAACACGCGACGTAGTATTCAACCTGATCACCTTGCTCGAGTTCCGCACGTTTCGTTCCGTCCGCGCTCGGTTTGCTGAGCGCAGCCGTGAGGAAGCCGTACCGCCCCCCCGCGATCAAGCCCGACGGCAGCGATTCCGGGTCCGTCGTCGGCAGTAGGTAAAACTCCACCGATTGCAGGTGATCGTACTCCTCGAATACGCCGAGCTCGGGGATGAACTTGCCGACGTTCGGCTTCGATTCGTCCGCTTCGACCCGTTTCAACGGCAGCGATTGCCACGCCGTCCAATCCTTGATTTTGCGGTCGTAGACGCGGTAAATGACCCAGGCGCTCGAAATACCCAACGGCGATTGCGCCGCATAACCGATCTGCACGCGGCCGTCTTTGGCGAGCGGCATGCCGCGGACTTCGTAGTCGTCGACGGGGCCAAGGTCCTTGGGGGCCTTCAGCACTTCGTCGAGCAAGCGCACGTCCGGGGCGCGATCGGGGCTGATGGTGATACCCCGGCGCGGCGGACTGAGGTTCGGGAAGTCATTGTCGTCGAGCAGTTCGACGCTGTAGCCAGTGGGGAACTTCGCCAGATCGAAGGTCGCCTCGGCCGTCTGGCGATCCGCCGAAAGGCTCATCGCCGGGCGGGCCAGCACCGATTCGACTCCTTTCGGATCGCGCGCGAACAGCACGAGCGTCGCCGATTTCAGCGGCTTGGTGGCCAGCACCGAGATCCTGACGGCGCAATCTTGGTGCGCGATCACTTCGCCTTGGCTGGCGATTTGCTCGTAGACCCGTGTACCGTCGGGGTCCACGTACTTCGGCATTTGCACCCAAGCGTTGAGTTCCTGCACGGCCGGACGCGGCTCGAAGCGGACTTTGCCCGGCTCGCGCAGGCGACCGTCGCCGAAGCGGGCTTTGAAGGTGAATGGTTCGGACGCCGGCGGCAGACTCGCGGTGAAGATGGCCGAGCCGTCCGGCAGGCGTTCGAGGAACTTCCCGGCGTATTTTTCACGCGGCTGGTCTTCGGGGAAAACGAAGACGGTGCCGGTGGCGTCGTCCGACACCGGCCCGGTGACGCGGAAGCGCAGTTCCACGGCATCACCGCTCGGCCAAAGGGGTTTGCTCTCGTTTAGAACCGTGACGTTGCGGGGAATATCCACATCCAACAGGGCTTGCCGCTTCAGCAAGACAAAGGCGAGATCGCCTGCGAGGGCACCGGCGGCGCCGACGAATATCACGACTGCAAAGTACAGACCGATGGCCCAGAAGAGCCGGTTCGGATTGGCGAGCTTGGCGATCCGGTGCGACTGCAACAGTGCCCCGGCTTCCTGTTCGACGGCCGCAATCAACTGGGCTGACATGCCTTTGGTCTGGGCGTCCGGCCGAGTCAGTTGCAGGGTCGTCACCAAGCGGTGGTCGAATTCCGGGATCGCTTGCTCGGCCCGGCCTGCGAGTGCGACCAGCGACGGCCCGCGTACCTTCAACACCAATAAATACGCAGCAGCGACGAATAAAAGCCCTTGGCCGAGGGTCAGCAGAATCCGGAACCAGAGTGGCGTGCTCGTCCCTTCTTCGGAGACGTTGTCGATGTAGCGGTCGAGGTAGAAATCGACGGCGCAGGCGACCGTGAGCGACGCGGCGATGATCACGAGCAGCCACGCGACTCCGCGGGCCGTCGAGTAGAGCCATTCGCGGAACTGCCAAGCGCGGAGTTGTCGGGTCAGGAGGCTCATTCGGTTAGCTCAGACTGTTGAATTTGCGGATGAACCATTCGAGCGAGAACGCCAAGATCAAAATCACGAGTGCGGGCCAGCTCCACAGGACGATCTCGTTCCGCTGCATCAATGGCGGGCCTTCTTTGGCTTGAACGTTCCGCACGAGCGTGTGCAGGTCTTCTTCGCGGTAGAACCGGCCGGGGTTGGCTTCCTCGCCGGTCTTCGCGGCGAGTTCTTGCATTTCCGCTTCGGCCAAACCGCCCGGCGCGAGTTCGTGCCCGGGCGGCAGGTTCACCCGGTATTCGAGCGACGCCGTCTCGGTGGCATTTTCGACTTTCAGCGCGAAGCGGCCGAGGCGGTTGAACGGGATCGTCGCCACGTATTCGCCCGGCAACCCCGGCAGCGCTTTCAATTCCACCGCGAACGAGCGGTCTTGATCGTCGGCGTCAACATCGAGCCGTTCGACGCGAGCGCCGATGCGATCGGTCACGAGCGGCTTCAAATCTTGGCTGTAGAGCCGGGCGTAGACTTGGGCCGTTTTGCCGAAGGTCGGCTCCGGCGTGTCGAGCGACAACTGCGTCAGTTTCGTGCCGAGGCTGCGGGGCACGCCGGCCATGTAGATGGCTTGGGTCCAAAAGCGGCCGAAGAATTGGTCGGCCGTGTTGTACCGCCAGCGCCAGGTTTCGTCGATGCCCGAATAGAGTACGAAGCCCTTGCCGTAGTAGTGGGTCGCCAGCAGCGGCATCGGTTTGTCGTCGGTCGTTTTTTCGGTCGGGTGGACGAGGTAGACTTCCGACGCCGGCTTCAGTTTCTTCACGGGGTAGTGCCAGAAGATTTCGGGCAGAGTCGACCAGACACGCTTATTCTCGTCGGGGTTGTCTTCGAGGCTCAAGAGCAGCGAGCGCGAGCCGTGGGGCGTGACGGTGGGCCGGAAGCTTTCGGTCCGTTTGCCGGAGTCGGTGACAAACGTCGCTTTGTCGAATTCGACCGGCAGCACGTCGGCGAGCGCGGTGCCGAGCCACGACGAAGGCCCGTTGCCCTTCCCGGCGATGTGGATCATACCGCCGCCTTCGCTGACGAAGTCGCGGATCGATTCCTGCTGCTCATTGGTGAAGTACGCGGCCGGGACATCGCCGAGGATGAGCAGGTCGTATTCGGAGAGGGCTTGGCGGGTCGGCGGGAACGCCGGGAGGAACGGGTGATCCGTATTTTCGGACCTCATCGCCCGCGGATCCCCTTCGGTGAGGATGAACTTCGGCGCGATCCGTTTTCTGTCCGCCATGAGGCCGCGCTGGATGAATTTGAAGTCCCAGCGGGGTTGCGAATCGACCATGAGCACTTTGATTTTGCGATCGACGACGCTCACCGACTTTGTCAGTTCGTCGCTGAAAACTTCCTCGGTGCCGCCGGGGCGGGGGACGCGGACCTTGACGCTCGCGACCAAGTCTTGCTTACCCGCGATAGCGTCTTCCTTCTTCGGCACGAAGCTCAGCATCTCGCGGATGTCGTCCCCTTCTTTGAGGTCGATGGTCTTCGTCAGCACCTCTTTCCCGTTGAGCTTGACGTTGAATTCGACCTTCGCCCCCGGTTCGAATCCTTTGGCCCGGAAGCGGACGGGGACGATGGAACTGTCATCGACGAAGAGGTTCTCTTGGGTCTGCACGTCGCGGATTTGCAGTTGGCCGAACGCCGAACTGCCGACACCGTAGATGTGCAGCGGGATTTTGAGTTCGCCGCAGCGGCGGGCGAGTTCGGCCAAGCTCTTGCCGCTGGCGTTCTCCCGGCCGTCGGTGGCGATCACGACCGCGGCGGGCAGTTCCGATTCATCGCGATTCAGCAGGTCGAACAGCCCATCGACGAGTGCGGTTTGGTCGTCCTTGCCGTCGATTTTGTCGAGCCAGTTCGGGCCGCGGGGATCTTGGGCCGAGCGCTTCGCACCGAAGGTCGCGACTTCGAGCGGCCCCTTCGCCCGGAGCTGTTCCAGTAAATTGAGACGCGGATTATCGAGCGATTTCTTGGCGATGTCGAGCCGGCTCGGCTTGTCCGGGATCTCCGCCGGCAAGCCGCCGAGGTCGGTCGGCACGCCGATGTCGGGGGCGCTCAGGTTGTACGCCACGGCGACGCGGTGCCGGTCGGCGAGGTTGGTGCGGGCGTCTTTGTTCAGCATGCTCTGACTGTTGTCGATGAGCACGGCGACCGGCCGGTAGCGGGTGGTCGTCGTCTGCTGCACCCACGTCGGCCGGAGAAGCAGGAAAAGAATGAAAGTCAGCGTGAAAGCCCGGACGAGGGCGAGAGTCATGCGCACGGCCAGCGGGACGCGTTTCGCTTCGCGGAAATAGAGGAACAGCACGGCCGCGCACGCTGCGAGGGCGAGCAGCAGCGCCACCGGCCACGGGAACCAGCCCCGCAGCTTCAGTGGGAATTCCAGCGCGGCGAATAGCATCGGATCGGTCATTCGGGTCATTCGGGCCTTTCGGAACTCGGCACTCACCCGACTCCTCGCGGAGTTCGTGTCGCCAATTCGATCACTTCGCCCGGCCGCAATGCCAGGCCCAGCCGCACTCCACGCAAGCGATGGCGAACAGCACCATCAAGATGTACACCGTCAATTCCCGGCGATCGCGCTCGCTGCCGACCAGCGAATCGGCTTCATTACCGGCGGACACCAAGATCGGTTTGAAGCCGACCGCCGAAGCCACGGCGTCGTCGGTCATGCTGTCGAGGTCGTACGATTCGCGCTGATCCGGATTGACCGCGAAGCGCGGCCCCGTGAGCGCCGATTCGTCTTCGTAGCCCATCTGGTAAACCCCGGCGACGAAGGCGTCGGTCGCGGTGACGGTCGGTTTGCCGCCGTCGGCGGCGACCACGGACTTCCCGAGTTTCGACCGGCTCTTGTTCGGCCGCAACAAATCGACGACGCGGGTCGCTTCCGATGGCGCCCACGCGAAGCTTTCACCCGCGACGCGGTTGGTTCCTGGTGTCACGCGGCCCGTGAAGTGCGACAGCAGCATTTGCACGATGGAAAGGTACGATCCGGAGTTGGACGACCAATTCGTCCACTTCGCATCGAGCGAGGTCAAAAGCATCAGCACTTCGCCATCGCCGAGCGCTTTGGCGACGATAATCGGCTTGCCATTGTCGAGCCGCATCACGACCCGGCCTCCGGTCGCGCTCGCTTCGTTGGTGCCCAGGTAGGTCCAAATATCGACCCGGGCCGTTGCGTCGGAGAATGGGAAATCGCGAAGTTTGCTGAGGAACGACGGCGATTCGGTCGTATCCGGGGCGGGCTTGAACGGCGTCTCGGGTTTGGTCGTCTCGATGGCGGCCAGTTCGAACGGCAGCAATCCGAGCGGCTTGAAGTTCTTGTTGTACCCGGCGGGCATGGTGAATTCGCCGGCGCCGATGAGCAAGCCGTGACCTTCGCTCACGAACTTCGCCAGCCGGCTTAGGAACGCCGTGGACAACCCGGGGATACCGTTGCGGTCTTCGTCCGACGACGGCACGTTCGTCAAGATGCACAAATCGGCGTCGTTCAACAGCGCCGGCGTCGCCTCGTTCGGCATCACGTCGGTGACTTTGATGAAGTAGTCGGGCCGGTTGATCTCGGGCACCGGCACGAGGGCGTTCTTGATGAAGTGGCCCGACGAATCTTTCGGGTCGCGCGGATCGCGGTTGCCATCGATCAGCAGCACCCGCACGCGGTCCCGCACGAGGATCAGTTTGTCGAATCGGTTGTCGCCGGGCAGATCGTCCGGCGTGCTCGTGACCGCCGGTTGACCCGGTAGTGCGTCCTTCGCCCCTTCGCCGATTTTCGCCGTGAGCAAGTTCGGACCCGCTTTCGTGAGCAGGCCCGTGAGCGTCACGGGGAACGTCTGCCCCGGTTCGATCCGGGTGGCCAAGCCGCTGTCGATCGTCTGCAGTTGGCCGTCGACTTCGAGCGTGACGCCGACGTTCAGTACCGGAGACTTGCCTGTGTTCTTCAATAGCACCGTGAATGGCAGGCGCGTGTTGGTGTGCGGGATGCCGCCGGGGAAGGTGATGTCCGAGACGAGGACGTTGTTCACGGGCCGGTCGGGGTTGCCGCAGCGCACGATGATCAGCGTCGCCCGTTTCTGGATTTCTTTGGCTTTCTCTTTCAACGCGGCCGCTTGGCGTTCCCAACCGTTCTTTTGGAGGTCGCTGAAAATGTACAGTTCTTTGTTGGTTCCCTCGGCCCGGTCGAGAGCCGCGTCCCCTTCGATCAACCCCGGCAAGATGTCGCCGGTCAGGCTCGTGAGTTCGATGCCCTTGACGACGTTGCGAGCTTGGTCAAGGTTCGTCGGCGTGAACGGCAGTTGGGCCGTGCGGTCGGTGCACGTATAGACTTGCACCGACGAGTTCCGCGGCAGGCTATCGATGATCGACAGCGCCGCTTCTTTGGCCCGGTCGAGCCGGTTCTTGTCTTGGTCTTTCGCCCCCATGCTGTACGACGTGTCGAACACGAAAACAGCCGCGACGCTCTCCCCCCGGCCGCTGCGGGCGCCGGTGCTGAAACTGAACCTTGCGAGCGCGAGCGCCAGCAGAATCAGGGCGAGGCAGCGGAGCGCGAGCAGGATCAGCTCTTGGAACTTCAACCGCCGGCTGGTCTGCTCGATGCTCTGGCGCAGGAATTCCATGGCCGCCCACGGCAGCGGCCGATGGCGGGCTTTGTAGAAGAAGTGCAGCACCAGCGGCACGCTGACCGCGAGCGCACCGAGCAGCATCAATGGAGCGAGAATACCCATATTCCTGAGGCCTTACCTGCTTGTTGCTGACGATCGTTCAGGACTGCCATCACGAGCCACCGGCCTTGTGCCGGTGGTGCCTCGCCACTCCTTCACCACCGGCACAAGGCCGGTGGTTGGTCGGTGCGTTTCGCAGCGGAGTTCATTCGACCTTCGTTCCGGTCGGTTTTGTCCCTTCGGGGGGCGGGCTCCACCCAGACGGCGGCGTCGTCGCCTCCGGTTTCTTCTCGCCGCAACCGAGCGCCAGCGTCAGCAATCCCAGAATCAGAAGCCCGCGCATCAGCGTTTCCCCATTTGAAGGCGGCGGATCAAATACTCGCCGAGCGCCGCCCCGAGCGGTCGATCCGTCGGCATCCTCACATACTCGACCCGGCAACCGTCGCAGGCCCGCTGCAATTTTTCGAGATACGCATTCACCGCCTTGAGGTACGCCGGTTTCAACAAGTGCGGGCGGGCCATGAGGGCGTCGGCCCCTTCTAAGTTGATGAATCGCACGTTCCCTTCTAAAGGGAAATCGACTTCGTCGCGGTGCAGCACATGGAACAGCGTGACTTCGTGGCCCCGGAAACGCAACTGCTTCAACCCGGCCATCAGGCCATCGACGTCGTCGAAACAATCCGAGATCAGGAACACCAGTCCCTTGCGGCCGACCTGTTCGACGACCTTTTCGAGCAGCGGCCCGATGTGCGTCTTGGCCGCGGCCTGTGTATCTTCGAGCGTCTTGCAGATGGCGTTGATGTGGATCATCGAACCGCTGGCTGGCAACTCGGCCCGCCAAGCGCTGTCGAACATCCGCAGCGACACCGAGTCCCGTTGCTTGACGATGGTGTACGCCAGCGACGCCGCCAGGAGCTTGGCGTATTCGAGCTTATTCTGGGCGCCTTCGCCGTAGCGCATGCTATTGCTGGAATCGACGAGCAGGTGCCCGATGAAGTTCGTTTCCTGTTCGTACTGCTTGATGGTGTAGCGTTCGGAGCGCCCGTAGCTTTTCCAGTCGATGTGGCGAATGTCGTCGCCGGGTACATATTCGCGGTGCTGGACGAATTCCACCGAAAAGCCGCGGAAGGGCGACTTATGATCGCCGACGCGCAAGCCTTCCACGACCTGCCGCGCGGCGAGGCCGAGCGCTTCGGCGCGAGAGAGGATGTCGGTTTGGAGGAGGCGATTCATGCTCAGGCCACTTAATAGATTGCCGGGCGATACGTCGGGTTCGGGATCGGTTTTCCTTCGGCCGCGGCAGTTTGAAGCCGGAGCGATCTCGCGGTGAGTACTTCCGACACCACTTCTTCCGGCGTCACGCCGAAAGCCGAACAACAAGCCAAGTCGGGCACGTCGGCGATGCAACCGCCATCTTCGACGCTGACGAAGATGTTGATGTGGTAACCGCTCACGCTTCGACTTTGGCCGCCGCGCCGCGGACGAGTTTGCGGATCACTTCGTCAACGGTGATGCCGTCGCTCTGGGCGCTGAAGTTCAGGATCAACCGGTGCCTCAGAATCGGCGTCGCCACGGCGACCACGTCGTCGCCCGAGACGTGGTTCGAGCCGCGGAGCACCGCGTGGGCTTTCGCGGCGAGGATCAAGTTCATGCTGGCCCGAGGGCCGGCGCCCCACGTCAGCCACTTCGTGGCGAAGTCCGCCGCGTCCGGCGTGCCCGGCCGGCTCATCCGCGTGATGCGCTTGGCGAACGTGAAGACTTTGTCCGACACCGGCACCCGACGCACAACGTGCTGGAGTCCGATGATGTCCTCGGCATTCAGCACGGGGCTCACTTTGCTCTTCGCGTCCGAAGTGCCGATGCGCATGATCTGTTCTTCTTCCTCGTCGGTCGGGTAATCGACCTTGATGAGGAACAAGAAACGGTCGAGCTGAGCTTCCGGCAGAGGGTATGTGCCTTCTTGTTCGATCGGGTTCTGCGTGGCAAGCACGAAGAACGGGTCCTTCATCGGGTGGTCGACCCCGCCGATGGAGCACTTCCGCTCTTGCATCGCTTCGAGGAGCGCGGCCTGCGTCTTCGGCGGCGTCCGGTTGATTTCGTCGGCGAGCACGATATTTGCGAAGATCGGCCCGGGGAGGAACTTGAACATCCGCTGCCGCGTGGCTGGGTCGTCTTGGATGACTTCGGAGCCGGTGATGTCCGACGGCATTAAGTCCGGGGTGAACTGGATCCGCTTGAAGCCGAGTTCGAGCGCTTGGGCCAGCGTGCTCACCATGAGCGTTTTCGCCAAGCCGGGGACGCCCATCAGCAGGGCGTGGCTCCGGCAGAAGATCGCCATCAGCAGTTCATCGACGACCTTGTCTTGGCCGATGATGATCTTGCCGATTTCTTTGCGGAGCTTGGCGTGGGCATCGCGGACTTTCTGGATCAACTCGACATCGTTATCGGCGGTCATGAGGTGGATCTCGGCACGGTGGGATGCGGCGGTCGATTCGGAAGCGGGGGTGGGGAGGGCAACAGTCTGACTCAGAATGTCGCCTTTGGTTCCCGAAGTCAATCAAATTGTGTCCGCCCGTGGCAAACTTTTTCGCACGGGCCGGAAAATCAATCGTCTTTCTTGTCTTCTTTCGGAAGCGGCGGGGCCGCATAAACCATGTTGATCGTCCGGCGATCCGCGGCGAATCGGGCCACCACCGGCATGTCGGCCTTTAAATCGGCCAGGGCGACATCTTTACCGACCAAGCGGAACTTGGCGTCGCTCGTGACGCCGAAGCTCAGATCGACCGCGCGTTCGTCTTTGAGGCCCGCGACCTTCACGCTGAGGGTGATCGTCTTATTGGCGATATCGACCGACTTCACCGTCGCCGGCAAATCGTCCTTCGATCCCTCGGCGACGATGCCGACCACCGTCTTCTTGTCGAGGGCGAACTCCACTTCGATCTTCGACCCGGCCGCGAGGTCGCCGAGACCGACGCTCAGGCCTTCGAGTTCGATCTTGGCATCGGCGCCGACCGGCAACGGCACTTCGAACTCGAAACCGTTGTTCCCCTCGGCCTTCACGGTGAGGATGTTCTTGGCGGTGTCGGTGCCCTTCACCACCGTATCGAGCCGCGGCCAATGGGCTTCGAGTTGGAAGGCCTTCTTCTCGGTGCCCATAAACGAAGCCGCGGCCCGCATGCCGACCGTCAATTCACCCAGTTTCACCGGCCGACGGGCCACGATGATCTCGACCTTCGGTTCGAGTTCGACGGCGAGTTCGAATTTGTCTTCGTCCAAGATGATCACGAGCTTGTTGCCGGGGCCATCGACCGATTTGATCGTCCCTTCGCGGCGGTCGATCTTCACGTCTTCGCGGATCTGAACCGTTTGCGAAGGAAGAATCTGCGGTTGATTCCGGCGGTTGTTTTCGACCACTTGGCTGACTTGGGCCTGCGACGGTTGCAGGGCGACCCCGGCGGTGAAGACCCCGCCGACGATCAGAATGGAGAGCGCGGCGATCAGTTGAAATTTCGTGCGGGACATAGCGGTCAGGACCTCGGTGGTGAGTGTGAATACGGTCTCGGATACGGCGGACGCTCCGGTTCCATCCGCGAAGGCTAGAACGCCGGAGGCGAGGGTGGTTTTCAAAACGGCGGGAACCGCCGCTGCATTCGTGGTCGACAGTGCGACCGTCAAGGCGGTAACGCTCAGGGCGACGCCGCGCTGGGTCAGGCGCTCGCGCAATTTTTCGCGGCCCCGGTGCAAGCGACCGCGGAGTTGGCCTTCGCTGACGCCCAAGCTTTTCGCCGCTTCATCGACCGACTGCCCCTGCAGGTGGCACAGCACGATCGCATCGCGGTAACCCGATGGCAACCGGCGGAGTTCTTCATCGAGAATCGCGGAGAGTTCCGAGGCTGCCGGTTGGACTGGCTGGCTCGGTTCGGCCCCATCGGACAGGGCTTGGGGCTTCCGCGATAACTTCGCCAAGGCTTTGCGGCAGACATTCTGCGAGACCAGATACAGCCAACCGCCGAGGGAATCTTGCCAGCGCACCGCCCCAGCTTTTTTCGCCAAGATGAAGAACGTCGCTTGGAAGGCGTCGTCCGCCGCGTGGGCATCGCGCAGGGCCCGCCGGCAGGCGCCGAGCACCATCGGCCCGTGGCGATCGACCAGCGCGGCAAAGGCCGCTTCGTCCCGGCTGCCGTGGAACCGCCCGATCAATTCCCGATCCGTCGCCGGGTCGGCATAGGGCTGCCCCAACTGGGCGAAATGTTTCACGAGCGATGGCATCGACGACTCCGATGGGAACGCACGATTATCCGCCAGCGCAGCCCGCCGCGCACGCGGCCCGGAGAAAAAAAGTGGAAACCGGAATCGCACGGCGCGGAAACGGGACTTGACCAATCGCACCGAGCGTCTAAAAATGAGTATAGAAGGGCGTTTAGCTCAGTTGGCTAGAGTACTACATTGACATTGTAGGGGTCACTGGTTCAAATCCAGTAACGCCCACTTCTCGCGACCCCCTAGAATTCCTAGGGGGTCGTGCCATTTTCAACCGACATTTTCCCCGCTGAAACCGCACGAACTGCGGATCACTCGCAAGCCGACCGGGGCGTACACGCACTACCTCGGCCGAGCGATTTACCTCGGCCCGTGCGATCCGATTTGCCGCCTAGCTAGAGCCTGTTATTGACTTTGTCATTCTATTGCCTGTTTTAGCATGATCATCACTGCGGCCATCCAATGCCAGCCTGCCAGGGTCAGAGTCAAGCGTTCGTAGTCGCGCGTCAGACGGCGGAAGCGGCCCAGCCAACCGAACGTCCGTTCGACGACCCAGCGTTTCGGAAGCAGCACGAAC